>NZ_JBSHAP010000057.1:0-29998 GCF_053611565.1 Kitasatospora sp. NPDC054795 | reverse complement strand
CACAAAAAATATGGTCGGCTGCTTCTTTTTTTTATAAGAGACCGCCCGGGGCCTCCGGGGCGCTCGGGGGAATCGCCCTAAAAGCCGGGTGGGGGGGGCCGCCACCCCCCCCCCCCACCACGACCGTCAACTCCTCCCCCGGGTCACCGGGGGCCGTTCCGTCAGACCGCCGGGAAGATCTCCGCGTCCGGCTTCAGCAGCTGGCCGGACGCTGGCGCGGTGCCGTCCACCAGGTAGCGGGTGACCAGCTTGTTCAGCGCCTGGCTGCGGCCCACGGCGCAGTGCTCGATCGAGTCGACACTGACCAGCACCGCGTTGCTCAGCTCCTGCTGCATCCGCTGGGCGAACTTGTACTGGGTGGCCGGGTCGTAGAGGTTGCCGATCACCATCACGGTGTTGGAGGTCTTCTTGTTCCACGGGCCGGTGAAGCGCTCGGCGTCCCGGGCCGGGGCCGGCCAGCTCGCGCACGCCGGCGCGTCGAAGGCCTGGTAGCGACCGAAGGTCGGCATGTCCTTCTCCCAGGCCTTCGCCGCGTTCGCGAACACCCGGTCGTTGGAGGGGTACGGCTTGTCCTGGCAGTTGACGGCCAGGTAGGAGTCGTCCGCGGTGTACTCGGAGTCGACCGGGGCCTCCCGCAGGGCCGCCCGCGGGACCTCCACCGAGAGCAGGTTGGCGTCCTCGTCCGAGACGTTCGCCTGCGGGGCCAGCAGCGCGGTCGCGGCCGGCTTCTGGAAGACCTGGTAGGTCGCCTGGAGCGACTTGGCCAGCGGGGCCAGCTTGGCCTGCGAGTACAGGGCGCTGGCCACCTCCCCGGTGAAGGTGCTCAGGGTCACCTTGGAGCCGTTCGGCAGCGTGATCGGGCTGGTCCGCAGGTGGTCGCGGAGCTGGTCGAACTTGGCCCGGGTGTCGCCGTCGCCGAAGGCGCAGCGCGGGGCGCCGGCGGCCTGGCAGCGCTTGAGGAACTCGTCCAGGGCGATCTCGAAGCCGTTCGCCCGCTGGCGGTCGTACTCCAGGCCGTTGTGCAGGCGCAGGTCCGGGTCGACGTTGCCGTCGACGATGATCGCGCGCACCTTGTTCGGGTACATGTTGGCGTACGTCGAACCGATCAGGGTGCCGTAGGAGAACCCGGCGAAGGTGAGCTGGGAGTCACCGACAGCGCGGCGCATCCGGTCCAGGTCGCGCACCACGTTGATGGTCGACATGTGCTCGATCAGGGGGCCGGCGTTCTTGCTGCAGGCGTCGGTGTAGTCCTGATCCGCGTCGAGCGTCTCGTTGATCTCGGCCTTGGTGACCGGCACGCCGACCATGCGGTTGGTGACCGCGTCGGCGTCCTCCTGGGTCTTGAAGCACTTGAGCGGGTTGCTCCGGGCCACACCGCGCGGGTCGAAGCCGACCAGGTCGAACTTCGACTGCACCTCGGCGCCGAAGCGGGCGGTCGTCGCCCACAGGTAACCACTGCCGCCCGGGCCGCCGGGGTTGAGGAACAGCGAGCCGATCCGCTTCGACGGGTCGCTCGCCCGCCGCCGCATCATGGCGATGCCGACCTTCTCACCCTTCGGGTTGTCGTAGTCCAGCGGCACGGGGTAAACGGCGCAGTCGTAGATGCCGGGGTCCGGCTTGGTCGGGTCGGGGTTGCACGGCGTCCAGGCGACAGGGTCGACCTTCGCCTCGGCCAGGCCCGGGGCCTGGTCGATGGGCGCCGCCGACGCGGCGACGGCGGTGCCGGTGACAAGTGCGAGAGCGCAGGTGACCGCTCCGGCCAGCGTGGATATGCGGGACAAGGAACCTCCTCCGTACTGAAAGGGCGGCCCCAGCCTGTCAGCCGGAGATCTCCGTGGGAAGACCTTAGAGCGGCGTAAATCATCCACCCGACACAGAACACCTCGCGAAATATTCTGTGAATGAACCAACTTGACGGTTGATTGACCTGATGCCATGTCACTCGAAGTCGTCGGTCGGCCTGGCTTCGGCGGGGCCGAACAGAGGCTCGGATACCCCGGGCGGCCACCTCCCCCGGAGCGCCGCTATTGTGCGACCGGCCGCGACGGACCCTCCGGGATCCACGCCCTGCGGAACCGTCCTTACTCCACGTCCTCGTTGAGCCTGCGGACCATCACGGCGACAAGCTGCACGACACCCTCCCCAGAGACTTCTTGCAGCGCAAGAAGCTGATGTCGAGTGTGGTTCTCTTGCACTGCAAGACTCGCCAGGGCCCGGGCCGCACAGCCCCGCTGGAGCCCATTGGGGTGAAGGAGGAACCGATGCCGACCCGGCGTACCCGCCCACGGACGGGGCTGACCCGCGAGAAGGTCATCGACGCCGCACTCGCCTACGTGGACGAACACGGCCTCGCCGCGCTCTCCAACCGCAAGCTCGGCGCGGCGCTCGGCGTCGAGGGGATGACGCTCTACTACTACGTCCCCAGCAGGACCGCCCTGCTCGACGGCATGGTGGAACGCCTGCTGGAGCTGTCGGCGGGAAGCCTGTTCGGCGAGCCCGACGGCCCGTGGACGGAGGCGGTCCGGGACTTCGCCGTCGAGCTGCGCCGACTGCTGCTCGACCATCCGGCCATACTCACCGTGCTGGCCACCCGCCCGGTCGCCACGCCGGTCGCCCTCGCCCTGCTGGAGCGCGGCATCGCCGTGCTCCACGCGGACGGCGTCCCACTCGGCGACGCGCTCGACGTGCTCAACTCCGTCGTCCGGTGGACCATCGGGCACACGCTGGGCGAGGCCGGCGAGACGCCCCATCACGAGTGCACCGAACCCCGGCCCGAACAGTTCGCCGCCCTGGACCAGGAGGCCTACCCCCACCTCGCGCAGGCCTTCGCCACCGGAGAGGGCCTCGACTCCGAGCAGTGCTTCCACCGCACGCTGCGCATCCTGCTCGCCGGCTACGCCTCCGAGCTGAGGCACCCGCACGGACCCGATTCCTGATCGGGCGACGGACCGCCGGACACGCCCCCGGCAGCCCCGCCCCGGCAGCCCGGCTCGCCCGGCTGACGCGGGCCGGGCGGACAGGGCGAGCCGCACGGGCTGGCCCTGGTCGCGTCGACGAGGCACGACGAGGCGACGAGGGCCGGCGAAGGCCGGCGAGGCTCAGCTCGCGACCGCTCCCCGCAGGGCGGCTGCCACCAGCCCCTGGATCGCGTCCACCCCGGGCTCGCCGCCGCCCACCAGGTGTTCGAAGACCAGGCCGTCGATGCAGGCCAGCAGCACGGCCGTCCGCCCTTCGGGGTCGGCCACGCCCTGAGCGGCGAGGAAGTCACGGACGGCGGCGCGCCCGGCGTTCTCCCGCGGGACGAGGATCTCGCGCAGCTCGGGATCGCGGACGCTCTCCACCGCGCAGGCGTGCCGGGCGAGCGAACGCCGCCGCCCGTCCCCGGTCAGGCGGCGCCGCGCCAACTCCGCGATCCCGTCGGACAACTCCGCCGCCGAACGGACCGACACCTGCTCCCCCATGGCGTGCAGTTCGCCCTGATCCAGTTCCACCAGCCGTCGCACCAGCGCGGTGAGCAGGGCCTGCCGGGTCCGCAGGTAGGCCGAGGTGGTCCCGAGCGGCAGCCCGGCCGCCGCGTCGACCGCCCGGTGGGTCAGTCCGCGCACGCCGAGGTCCGCCAGCACGCCGATCGCGGCGTCCGCCAGTACCGTGCGCCGGTCCTGGCGCCCCGCATCGTCCCGCTTCTGGTCCTCGTTTCGCCGCATCCCCCCTTTCTACCGGGGCCGGGTCACCCGCCGCGCACCGCCTCGGTCCGGGCCGGCCGTCACCCACCGGCCTCCGGCCACCAGCGGCCGGCCGCCGACCTCCGGCCCCTCGCCACCCCGACGACCAAGCGGCCGCGCGGCCGGCCCGCCACCCCGGCCCGCCTCCGTCCACCGACAGCCCCGTAGTACGCTCCTTCTACAGCTGTAGAAGTAGCACGGCGACACGGGAGGGACCGGGCTTGAGCAGCAACAGCGCGGTGGTGGTCGGGGGCGGTATCGGCGGACTGGCGGCCGCCATCGGGCTCCGGCTGGCGGGGTGGGACGTGACCGTGGTCGAGCGGGCGAACGTCCTGGAGGATGCGGGCGCCGGCATCTCCCTGGCCGCCAACGGGATGCGCGCGCTCGCGGCCCTGGGGGTCGGCGAGGCGGTCGAGGCGGCCGCCCGCCGCCAGTACACCGGCGGCACCCGGACCCCGGACGGCCGCCGGCTCGCCGCGATGGACGGCGCGGCGCTGGAGCGCGAGCTGGGCGCCCCGATCGTCGGGATCCGCCGGGCGGCCCTGCACCGCGTCCTGCGCGAGGCGCTGCCCGCCGCCTCCCTGGTCGTCGGCTCCGAGGTGACGGAGGTGGACACCACCCGGCCGTTCCAAGTCCGGGCCGGATTCGGCGGCACGACGCTGGAGGCCGACCTCCTGGTGGCGGCCGACGGCGTCAACAGCCGTCTCCGACGCCGCCTCTTCCCCGGCCACCCCGGCGCCGCCTACAGCGGTTCGACGGTGCTGCGGGCGATCACCGAGCGTCCGGTCGACGGCCTGAAGGCCGACTTCGAGCTGACCTGGGGCCAGGGCGCCGAGTTCGGCCACATCGCGTTCCCGGACGGCACCGCCGAGTGGCACGCGGTCCTGAACGCCCCGGCCGGGGTCCGCTACCGGGACCCGCTGACCGAGGTCCGCCGCCGCTTCGCACGCTGGCACGAGCCGATCCCCTCGCTGCTGGCCGCGACCCGGCCGGAGGCGGTGCTGCACCACGACGTCAACGAGCTGGCCAAGCCGCTGCCGTCCTACGTGTCGGGCCGGATCGCACTGCTCGGCGACGCGGCGCACGCCATGACGCCCCACCTCGGCCAGGGCGCCTGCCAGGCGCTGGAGGACGCGGTGACCCTGGCGGCGGCGCTCGCCGGGACCCGGACGGTCGAGGGCGCGCTCGCGCGTTACGACGCGGCCCGCCGCCCGCGCAGCCAGGCCGTGGCCCGCGATGCCCGCCGGGCCGGCCGGCTGGGCCAGCAGCTCGCCCGCCCGCTGGCGGTCGGTCTGCGCAACGCCGCGATCCGGCTCACCCCGCCCGGCGCGATGGTCCGGACCGTCCTGCGGCACGCCGACTGGACGCCGCCCAGGATCGCTCCCCGTGCCACCTAGGCATCGATCCGTGGTTCGACTTGACCGGGAATCAGGTTAGGCGCCATATTACTTCTTGTGACCCAGCACCCCGAGGGTGGCCCCACGGCCCCCAGCCTCGATCAGGCCCGCCGCCAGATCGCCCGCTACGGCCTCGCGGCCGACCCGCAGGCGATCCTGGTCGCGGCCCGGCTGATGGCGGCGGGCGCCAGGATCGGCCAGGCCGGCGAGGTGCACTTCGGCCGCTTCGGTCTCTCCACCGGCCGCTACCGGCTGCTGGCGGACCTGGAGGACCACGGCGGCGAGAAGTCGCCCTCCCAGCTCGCGGCGAGTCTCGGCGTCTCCCGGGCGACCGTGACCGGCCTGGTCGACGGCCTGGAGCGGGAGGCGCTGGTGGCCCGCAGGCCGTCCACCGAGGACGGCCGCGGCAACGTGGTGATCCTCACCGCGCGGGGCGCCGACAAGCTGCGGGAGCTCGCCCCCGCGCACTTCACCCGGATGCAGGCACTGGTCGGGGGCCTCTCCGTCGAGGAGCGCGCCACCTTCCTGGACCTGCTGGCCCGAGTGGTCGCGGGCATGGACGCACTCACCGAGGACTGATCCACCCCCCGGCGGGCCGCCGAACGGCGGTCCGCCTCACTTCAGCCCCAATAGTTAGGCACCTAAGCACAAATACTTAGGTGCCTAACTATAAGCGAGAGGAAGAACCGACCCCATGAGCAAGAAGGCCCCGGGCGCTCCCCCGCCCTTCGTCCTGTGGCGCGAGGTCCTGGTCGCCTATGTCATGCCCGCCGCCATGGCCGGGACCGGCGGAGCCGTGACCGGCCAGCCGCAGCTGGTGGCCGCCGCACTCACCACCATCGGCGGCACCTCCGCCCTGGTGGCCGCCGCACTCGGCGCCATGCTGCGCCGCCGCCCCGTCCGCACCCGGCCCGCCCGGACCCCCCGCCCGCTCGCGGCCGCCGCCCTCGGCCTGGTCGCCGCCGCCCTCGGCCTGGCGATCGGCCTCGCCGCCGCCCGCTGGCTGCCGCACGTCCCGGCCCTCGCCGACAGCCCCTGGCCGCGCCGGCTGCCGATCGACCTGCCGGTCTCCTCGGCGATCGCCGCCACCATCACCACCTGGCACTGGCGCGGCAGCCGCCCGGCCCGCACGGCGCAGCACCGGCTCCCCGCCGCACCCCAAGCCGGAACCGCGCCCCGACCCGGAGCCGCGTCCCGCCCCGAAACCGCGTCCCAGCCCGGAACCGCGCTCCACCCCGGAATCGCACCCCATCCCGAAAGGCAGACGTCATGATCGTCATCATGGGCGCCGGTGGCGCCACCGGCGGCGCCACCCTGCGCAGCCTCGCCGCCCTCGGCGCACCGAGCCGCGCCCTCAGCCGCGACCCCGCCCGGTTGGCCGCCGCCCTCGACGAGCACACGCTCGCCCGGACCGCCACCCTCCCGGCCGACGCCGCCGACCCGGCCTCCCTGCGTACGGCGTTCCGCGGTGCGCACCAGCTCTTCCTCACCATGGCCAACGGCCCGGAGCAGGTCCGGTACGAGCTGAACGCGATCGAGGCCGCGGTGGACTGCGGCGTGGAGCACATCGTCAAGGTCTCCGCGCCCGCCGCCGAGCCGGACTCCCCCGTCGCCGTCTCGCGCGGCCACCACCTGATCGAGGAGCGGCTGCGCTCCTGCGGCATCACCACCACCGTCCTGCGGCCGTACGCGTTCATGCAGAAGCTGCTGCTCCTGGCGCCCGGCATCGCCGCCGCCGGGGTGGTGCACGGCGCGATGGGCCAGGCGCGGTGCAACTACGTGGACGCCCGGGACATCGGGGACGCCGCGGCCGAGGTGCTCACCCGTCCCGAGCTGGCCGGCGGCACCTACCCGCTCACCGGCGGGAGGGCCTACAGCTACCCGGAGCTCACCGCACTGCTGGGCGAGCTGCTCGGCCGGCCGGTCCGCTACCTCGACCTGAGCCCGTCCGACCTGCACGCCCACCTGGTCGGCCGGGCCGGGATGCCGCCCTGGCTCGCCACCCACGTGGTGGAGATCCAGCAGCTCGCGGTGGTCCGCAAGGAGACCCCGGACGGCTCCTTCCTCGACCTCACCGGACGCGTCCCGCGTACCCTGGAGGCCTTCCTCGGCGAGAACCTGCACCGGTTCCGCTGACCACCGGGCAGGACGGCGGGCCGGGCCCGGGCCGGAGAAATCGGCCCGGGAAACCCGGCCCGCCACCTCCCGCCACCCGAAGGGAGCAGGAATCGCTGTGGCGTGGATCACGGTCGGAAAATCGACCTGACGATCCGTCAATTCCGCTGACGCCCCATCACTTCCACATCAAGAAGCGTCAGTTATTGACTGACGTTCTGTCAGATTCGGCCATTTGGGCGCCAGTTGGGCCGAGTGTCCGCTCCTTTCCGCTCACCGCCCCGGGGCTACCATCGGTCAGGTTGTCCGCTCCGGCCCCGGAGTGGGGTCACCCGATCAGGCGGTGCTCCCACCGCCCCAGGGGCCGGGCATCGGTCGGAACGGGGCGAGGACGAGGAGCGCACGGCTGCCATGACAGCTGAACCGAGCCACCCTGAGCAGTACGCCACGCCACCGCAGCAGCCCACCCAGGCCGCACCGCCCGCGCCACCGCAGCCGGACCCGGAACCGAAACCAGAGCCGCAGCCGCAGCCGCAGCAGGCACGCGCCCTGTTCCCCGGCCGCCCGGCCGCCGCCCCGCGCACCCTGGTCGACGTGCTGGACGCCACCGTGCGCGCCCACCCCGACGAGCCCGCCCTGGACGACGGGCACACCGTGCTCAGCTACCGCGCGCTGGCCGCCGAAATCGAGCAGCTGCGCCACCGGCTGGCCGCCGCCGGGATCGGCCCGGGCGACCGGGTGGGCGTGCGCGTGCCCTCCGGCACCAACGACCTCTACGTCTCGATCCTCGCGGTGCTCGCCGCCGGCGCCGCCTACGTCCCGGTGGACGCCGAGGACCCGGACGAGCGGGCCGAGCTGGTCTTCGGCGAGGCCGCCGTCGCCGCCGTACTCGGCGCCGATCGCGCCCTGGCGACCACCGGCGAGCGCGCTCCCGCCCTGGAACGCCGCCCCACCCCGGCCGACGACGCCTGGATCATCTTCACCTCCGGGTCGACCGGCAAGCCCAAGGGCGTGGCCGTCACCCACCACAACGCCGCCGCCTTCGTGGACGCCGAGGCCGCGCTCTTCCTCCAGGAGGAGCCGATCGGCCCCGGCGACCGGGTGATGGCCGGCCTCTCGGTCGCCTTCGACGCCTCCTGCGAGGAGATGTGGCTGGCCTGGCGGCACGGCGCCTGCCTGGTGCCGGTCCCCCGCTCCCAGGTGCGCAGCGGCGCCGATCTCGGCCCCTGGCTGGCCGAGCAGGAGATCACCGTGGTCTCCACCGTCCCGACCCTGGCCGCGCTGTGGCCGGCCGAGGCGCTCAACGAGGTGCGACTGCTGATCTTCGGCGGCGAGGCCTGCCCGCCCGAGCTGGTGCAGCGCCTGG
The DNA here is from genome assembly GCF_053611565.1 of Kitasatospora sp. NPDC054795. Classification (NCBI taxonomy): domain Bacteria; kingdom Bacillati; phylum Actinomycetota; class Actinomycetes; order Kitasatosporales; family Streptomycetaceae; genus Kitasatospora; species Kitasatospora sp. NPDC054795. Next base: position 21,398 of record NZ_JBSHAP010000057.1, on the reverse strand, counting down.
TCACCGAGGGCCGCGAGGTGTGGAACACCTACGGCCCCACCGAGGCCACCGTGGTCGCCTGCGCCGCCCTGCTGACCGGCGAGGGCCCGGTGCGGATCGGTCTGCCGCTGGACGGCTGGGACCTCGCCGTGGTGGACGAGGCCGGTGTGCCGGTCGCTCCCGGCGGCACCGGGCAGCTGGTGATCGGCGGCGTGGGCCTGGCCCGCTACCTCGACCCGGAGAAGGACGCCGAGAAGTACGCGCCGCTGCCCTCGCTGGGCTGGGAGCGCGCCTACCGCAGCGGTGACCTGGTCCAGGCAGACCCGGCCGGTCTGCTGTTCCTCGGCCGCACCGACGAGCAGATCAAGCTGGGCGGCCGCCGGATCGAGCTCGGCGAGGTCGACGCGGCCCTGCAGGCCCTGCCCGGTGTGGCGGGCGCGGCGGCCGCCGTGCGGACCGCGCGCGGCGGCAACCAGCTGCTGGTCGGCTACCTGGTGATCCAGGACGGCTTCGACCGCGAGCAGGCCGTCGAGCGGCTGCGCGCCGAGCTGCCGGCCGCCCTCGTGCCGCTGCTGGCGACCGTCGAGACCCTGCCCACCCGGACCTCCGGCAAGGTCGACCGCAACGCCCTGCCCTGGCCGCTGCCGGAGCTGGAGAGCGCCGGCCCGAGCGAGGAGCTGTACGGCACCGAGGCCTGGCTGGCCGAGCAGTGGTCGGAGATCCTCGGCGTCCGGGTCGGCGGCCCGCGCGACGACTTCTTCGCGATCGGCGGCGGCAGCCTGGCCGCCGCCCGGCTGACCACCTTGCTGCGCACCCGCTACCCGAGCGCGGCCGTGCTGGACATCTACCAGCACCCGACGCTGCGCAAGCTCGCCCGGCACCTGGAGCGCACCGCCGGCGAGAGCACCGAGGTCCGCACCGTCGCCCTGGTGCCGACCAGGGCCAAGCTGCTCCAGCTGTTCCTGCTGGTCCCGTTGTTCACCGTGGTCGGCCTGCGCTGGACGGTCGCCCTGCTGGCCGCCGGGAACCTCCTCACCCACCTCGGCGACTTCCCGTGGGCCCCCACCGCCTCGTGGTGGTGGGTCGGCGCGGGCGCGCTCGCGCTGTACACCCCGCCGGGCCGGCTGGCCCTCGCGGCGGGCGGCGCACGGCTGCTGCTGCGCGGCGTGCGCCCGGGCAGCCACCCGCGCGGCGGCTCGGTCCACCTGCGGCTGTGGACCGCCGAGCGGCTCACCGAGCTGAGCGGCGCGGACTCGCTGTCCGGCGCCTGGCTGGTGCGCTACGCCCGGGTGCTGGGCGCCAAGGTGGCCCCCGAGGTGGACCTGCACTCGCTGCCGCCGGTCACCGGGATGCTGAAGCTGGGCCGCGGCTGCGCGGTCGAGGCCGAGGTGGACCTGTGCGGCTACTGGCTGGACGGCGACCGGCTGCTGATCGGCCAGGTCAAGATCGGTTCCGGTGCCGTGGTCGGCACCCGCTCGACCCTGCTGCCCGGCGCCCGGGTCGGCAAGCGCGCCCAGGTGGCGGCCGGCTCCAGCGTCACCGGCCAGGTGCCGACCGGCCAGCGCTGGGGCGGCGCGCCCGCCGTCAAGCTGGGCCGCGCCGAGCGCACCTGGCCCAAGGACCGCCCGGTCCGCCGGGCCCGCTGGGCCTCGCTGTACGGCGCCAGCGGTGCCGTGCTCGGTCTGCTCCCGGTGCTGCCCGCGCTCGCCGCGCTGGCCGTGCTCTCCCGCTTCGTCGACCAGGGCGCGGCCCTCCGCCCGGCGCTCGGCGGCGCACTGCTCGGGCTGCTGCCCGCCACACTGGCGTTCGGCGCGGTGTACGCGGCGCAGCTGGTGGTGCTGGTCCGGCTGCTGAGCACCGGCCTGGTGCCCGGGACGCACCCGCTGCACGGCCGGGTGGGCTGGCAGGCGTGGACCGTCACCCAGCTGATGGACCGGGCCCGCGAGGTGCTGTTCCCGCTCTACGCCGGACTGGTCACGCCGCTGTGGCTGCGCGCCCTCGGGATGCGGGTCGGCCGGGGCGCGGAGGTGTCCACGGTGCTGGCGCTGCCCAGCCTGACCACGGTCGGCGACGGCGCGTTCCTGGCCGACGACACCCTGATGGCCCCGTACGAGCTGGGCGGCGGCTGGGTGCGGCTCGGCGAGGCGAAGGTCGGCGAGCGGGCGTTCCTCGGCAACTCGGGGATGACCGCGCCGGGCCGCTCGGTGCCCAAGCGCGGCCTGGTGGGCGTGCTGTCGGCGACGCCCGCGAAGGCGAAGAAGGGCGGGTCGTACCTGGGCATGCCGCCGATGCGGCTGCCGCGCTCGGCGGACCAGGCCGACCAGAGCCTGACCTACGAGCCGCCGGCCCGACTGCTGTGGGCGCGCGGGCTGGTCGAGGTGGGCCGACTGGTGCCGGTGCTGGCCTCGGCGGCGCTGGGTCTGCTGACCGCGGCCGCGCTGTCCTGGCTGGCGGCCGGCTCGCCGCTGACCGCCGCGCTGCTGTCCGGCCTGGTCCTGCTGGCCGCCGGCGCCCTGGCCTGCGCGGTCGCGGTGGCGGCCAAGTGGCTGCTGGTCGGGCGGTTCCGCGCGGTGGAGCACCCGCTGTGGAGCGGCTTCGTGTGGCGCAACGAGCTGGCGGACACCTTCGTGGAGATGCTGGCCGTGCCGTGGCTGGTCGGCGCGGTGCCCGGCACCCCGGTGCTGAACCTGTGGCTGCGCTCGCTCGGCGCGCACGTCGGGCACGGCGTCTGGTGCGAGAGCTACTGGCTGCCGGAGGCGGACCTGGTCACCCTCGGCGACGGGGTCACCATCAACCGCGGCTGCGTGGTGCAGACGCACCTCTTCCACGACCGGATCATGCGGATGGATACTGTGGTCCTCCGCGAGGGCGCCACCCTGGGCCCGGGCGGCATCGTGCTGCCCGGCAGCACGGTGGGCGCGCGCAGCACGCTGGGCCCGGCCTCGCTGGTGATGCGCGCCGAGTCCGTCCCCGCCGACACGCGGTGGCTGGGCAACCCGATCGAGGCGTGGCAGACCACGTCGTGACCACCTCCCCGTCCCCCCGTCCCGGCCCGCAGGAAGCGCACGCCCCCGTGAAGCCCAAGCACGTCCCCGCGGCCGCCGGTGCCCCGGACCCGTACTTCCCGAACAGCGGCGACCACCGCTACCGGGTGCACCGCTACGAGCTGGCGCTGGACTACCGGCCAGGCCCCAACCGGCTGGCCGGCTCGGCCCGACTGAGCGCGGTGGCGGACGCGGCGCTGGCGGAGTTCGCGCTCGACCTCGCCGAGTTCCGGATCGGCCGGGTGCTGGTCGACGGCCGGGCCGCCCGCTACACCCACCGCGGCGGCAAGCTGCGGATCCGCCCGGCCAGGGCGCTCGCACCGGGCGCCGCGTTCACCGTCGAGGTGCACTACACCGGCAACCCGCGCCCGGTGCGCAGCCCGTGGGGCGGCCTGGGCTGGGAGGAGCTGACCGAGGGCGCGCTGGTGGCGAGCCAGCCGGTCGGCGCACCGTCCTGGTTCCCGTGCAACGACCGGCCCGCCGACAAGGCCACCTACCAGTTGGCCGTCACCACGCCATCCCCGTTCACGGTGGTGGCGAGCGGCCGGCTGCTGACCCGTACCACCAGGGCGTCCAGCACCACCTGGGTGTACGAGCAGAGCGCGCCCACCCCGACGTACCTGGTGACGGTGTCGATCGGGCACTACCGGCCGGTGCCGCTGGCGGTGCGACCGGCGGTGCCGCAGACCGGCTACGTCCCGGAGCGGCTGGCCGCCGCGTTCGCCCGGGACTTCGCCCGGCAGCCGGAGATGACGGCGTACTTCGGCGAGGTCTTCGGTCCGTACCCGTTCGGCGAGTACGCGGTGGTGATCGCGGACGAGGAGCTGGACGTCCCGGTGGAGGCGCAGGGCGTCGCCACCTTCGGCACCAACCACCTCGGCGCCGGCTGGGAGCACGAACGGCTGATCGCGCACGAGCTGGCCCACCAGTGGTTCGGCAACAGCGTCACGATCGCCGACTGGCGGCACATCTGGCTCAACGAGGGCTTCGCCAAGTACGCGGAGTGGCTCTGGTCCGAGCACGCCGGCGGCCCGGGCGCGGCCGTGCACGCCGCCGCCGCGCACCGGCTGCTGGCCGGGCTGCCGCAGGACCTCCGGCTCGACGACCCGGGCCGGAAGCTGATGTTCGACGACCGGCTCTACCAGCGCGGCGGACTGGTGGTGCACGCGCTGCGGCGGACGCTCGGCGAGGACGCGTTCTTCGCGATGCTGCGGGACTGGACGGGCGCCAACCGGCACGGCGTGGTCGCCACCTCCGACCTGCGCGCCCACGCCGCCCGGTACACCACCGCTCCGCTCGGCCCGCTCTTCGAGGCCTGGCTGGAGCGGCCGGAACTGCCGCCGCTGCCGGACTGAGCGCTCCACCCGGCCCGGCGCCGCCCGGTTCGCCCGCGGCCCGGGCGTCGGCCTGAGCCGGGGCGTGGGCCTGGGCCGGGGCGTGGGCCTGGGTGTGGGCCTGGGCCTGGGCCTGGGCCGGGTTAATCGGTCGGCCCCGGGCCCCGGCTGGGCTACTGTCCGTGCACATGTCGATGAGTCCAGAAGCCCACATGACCGACCTCCCCGCCGAGCTGCTGCCCGCCACCCGCCGCGCGCTGCTGCACCGGCTCGCCGTCGCCCAGGCCGAGGGGCGCACGCCCTCCATGGTCGCCGGGGTGCTGCGCGACGGGCAGCCGGTGTGGACCGGAGCCCGCAGCATGGTCGACGGGCACGCCCCCACCCCGGACGTCCAGTACCGCATCGGTTCGCTCACCAAGACCTTCGTCGCCGTGCTGGTGCTGCGGCTGCGCGACGAGGGCCTGCTCGACCTCGCCGACCCGCTCTCCCGCCACCTGCCCGGCACCCCCGCCGACGAGGCGACCGTCGCCCAGCTGCTCGCGCACTCCTCCGGCCTGACCGCCGAGACCCCCGGCCCCTGGTGGGAGCGGACCGAGGGCTCGCTGCGGCCGGGCCTCGGCGACCTCCTGGAGGCCGAACGGCCGCTGAAGCACCCGGCCGGGCGGGTGCACCACTACTCCAACCCCGGCTACGCGCTGCTCGGCGCGCTGGTGGCGAAGCTGCGCGGCGAGCCGTGGGGCGAGGTGCTGCGCCGCGAGGTGCTGGCCCCGCTCGGCATGCACCGCACTACGCTGCTGCCCGAGCACCCGCACGCCGGGGGCTTCGCCGTCCATCCCTGGGCCGACGTCCTGCTGCCCGAGCCGCTCACCGACACCGGCCTGATGGGTCCGGCCGGTCAACTCTGGTCCACCGTCGCCGACCTGGCCCGCTGGGCGGCCTTCCTGACGGCCGGCGACGACAAGGTGCTGTCCGCCGACTCCCTCGCCGAGATGCGCTGCCCGGCCGTCGCCCCGGACGACGCCGAGTGGACCAGCGGCTACGGCCTCGGCCTGCAACTGCGCCGCCACGAGGGCCGGTTGCTGTACGGGCACACCGGCTCGATGCCCGGATTCACAGCGGGCCTGTGGATCAGCGAGGCCGACGGCCTGGCCGCCTACGCCCTCTCCAACGCCACCACCGGCGGCGTCGGCGCCTCGGCCCTGGCGGCGCAGCTGATCGCGCTCACCGCCGAACTGGAGCCCCGGCTGCCCGAACCGTGGCGCCCGCTGCCCGCGGTGGACGCGGAACTGCTGGAGCTCACCGGCCCCTGGTACTGGGGCGCCGCGCCGATCGCCCTGCGGCTGCGGCCCGGGCGGGTGCTGGAGCTCACCCCGCTCACCGGCGCCGGCCGGGGCTCGCGCTTCCGGCCCGAACCGGACGGCACCTGGACCGGCGTGGAGAACTACTACGCGGGCGAGACCCTGCGGGTGGTCCGCCACCCCGACGGCACCGTCAGCCACCTCGACATCGGCTCCTTCGTCCACACCCGTGAGCCGTACGGCCCGGCCGGCGCCGTCCCGGGCGGGGTCGACCCGGAAGGCTGGCGGACGTTCTGAGCCGCGCGTAGCGATCGTGCCGCAGGGGCGCGGTGCGGCCGTACGCCCCTGCGGCGGGAGTTGTCCACCCCCGGCGGGCGAGCGCCGGGTGCCGGACAAGTGACCGCCGGGCCACGGGTGTTCCCATTCAACAGGTGCACATCTGCGCTCCGCCGGGCCGCAACATAAATGCCAACCGGCTCGGAGAGACATACGGGGACCGGTTCGCGTCCATGCCCAACCGCCTGCGGACCGGGACGGTGCCCTGGTGATCCACGGCACCGCCGATCGTGCTGCCCTGGAGGGTCCGCCATGACCACCGTCCCCACGTACGCTCCGTCCGCAGTCGCCCCCACCCACGACGCCCGGGTGGTCCCCGCGCCCCGCCCCCGGCCCGCCGCCCCGGCCGCGTACACCGTCTCCCTCGCCCGCGACGAGGACGACGTGCGCGCCGCCCAGCGGCTGCGTCACCAGGTCTTCGGCGCCGAGCTGGGCGCGGTGCTGCACAGTCCGGTCGAGGGTCTGGACGTCGACCCGTTCGACGAGTACTGCGACCACCTGCTGGTCCGCGAGGGCGAGCAGGGCGCCGTCGTCGGCACCTACCGGCTGCTGCGCCCCGAGGCCGCCCGCCGGGCCGGGCGACTGTACTCCGACGGGGAGTTCGACCTCTCCGCGCTCGCGCCGGTGCGCCCCGGCCTGGTCGAGCTCGGGCGCTCCTGCATCCGCCCGGACCACCGGGGCAACGGCGCCGTCATCAACCTGATGTGGGGCGGCATCGCGCGCTACCTGGCCGACACCGGCAACACCTGGGTCGGCGGCTGCTGCTCGATCGAGCTGGCGGACGGCGGCGCCACCGCGGCCCGGGTCTGGGACACCGTCAGCGCCAAGCACCTGGCGCCCGAGGAGTACCGGGTCACCCCGCACCGCCGCTGGGACGCCACCGGGGTGGCGCGCGCCGAGCGGGGCGCACTGCCGGCCCTGCTCCGCGGCTACCTGCGGCTGGGCGCCTGGGTCTGCGGCGAGCCCGCGTACGACCCGGACTTCGACTGCGCCGACCTGTACGTGCTGCTGTCGCTGGAGCGCACCGACCCGCGCTACCTGCGGCACTTCCTGTCCGGCGTACCCGCCTCGGGCGCCTCGTCATGAGCGTCTGGCTGCCCACGGCGACCTGCCGGCCCGAGACCTGCCTGGCCGAGGCCTCGCCGGAGGTCTCCCACCCCCGGCGGGCGCTGCGGCTGGCGGCCTGTCTGACCGCCGTGCTGGCGGGGGTCGTGCTCGGCCTGCCGGTCCGGCTGTTCCCGTACCGCGCCCGGATCCTGCTGGTCCGGCTCTGGGCGCGGACGGTGCTGCGCGCCCTCGGGGTAACCGTCCACCTCGCCGGGCCCGACGGACCGGGTCCCGGCGGACCGGGTCCCGGCGCGGACGGCGGGGTGCTGGTGGTGGCCAACCACGTCTCCTGGCTGGACATACCACTGCTCGCCGCCGGTCGGCCGGGCCGGTCACTGGCCAAGACCGAGGTCCGGCAGTGGCCGGTGCTCGGCCCGCTGATCGCCGGGTGCGGCACCGTCTTCCTGGACCGCGACCGGCTGCGGACGCTGCCGGACACCGTCGCCGCGGTGGCCGGGGTGCTGCGCTCCGGGCAACCGGTGATCGTCTTCCCGGAGGGGTCGACCTGGTGCGGGCGGGAGAGCGGCCGGTTCCGGCCCGCCCTGTTCCAGGCGGCGGTGGAGGCGGGCGCCGACGTCCAGCCGGTGACGATCCGCTACCGGCTGGCGGACGGACGGCCGACCAGCGTGCCCGCCTTCATCGGGGACGACGGGCTGCTCACCTCGCTCGCCCGGGTGGTCGCGGCCCGCGGGCTGGTCGCCGACGTCACCTTCCTACCGCCGATGGCGCCGCCCGGCCCGCAGCCCGCCCGGGCGGGCGCCCGGCGCGAGCTGGCCCGCAGGGCGCAGGCGGCGATCGAGGGCATCCGCTGACGGGCCGCCGGTGCGGCGGCCCGTGCGACGGGCACGTCCGGGCGTGCCGTGCGCGCGGCCGGGCAGCCGACCGGTTCCCCGATCAGGCGGAGCGGGCCTCGGCCGGCTCGGCCGGCCGCGGACGGACGGCCTCCGGCGGGGCGATCGGACGGGCCCGGCCGAGCAGGACGGCGACCAGGACGGCGGTGACCGCGAGCGCGACCGCCCCGCAGCGCACGGCGAGGTGGATGCCGTCGATGAAGGCGCCGTCCACCGCCTCCTGGAGCGGACCGGGCAGTGCCCCCGCGGCCGCGGCACCGCCGTGCACCGCGCCGGTGGGCGCGTCCGCGATCGGACCGACGGCGTCCGGCGGGACGCCGAGCCGGTGCAGCGCGCCCGTCAGGGAGTCGGTCAGCCGGCCGGTCAGGACGGCGCCCAGCACGGCGATCCCGAGCACCCCGCCGAGCTCGCGCAGGGTGTTGATGGCTGCCGAGGCCATCCCGGTCTGGGCCGGGGCGACCCGCTGCATCACCCCGATCGACACCGGGGTGAAGGTGAGCCCCATCCCGAGGCCCATCGCGAACAGCGTCCACAGGTATTCGAGGTAGTGCGCGTGGTCACCGTACAGTGACAGGCCGCCGAGGCCCGCCGCGCAGAGGACGAGGCCGAGCACCAGCGGCGGCCGGGGCCCGTGGCGGGCCGTCAGCCGGCCGGAGAGCGGCGCGGCGAGCACCAGCATCGCGGTCATCGGCAGTCCCGCGTAGCCCGCGGCGGCCGGGGACCAGCCGAGGGTGCCCTGCATCATCAGCGGCAGGAAGAACAGCGCGCCGAACATCCCGAAGCTGACCATGAACCCGCTGAGCAGCGCGCCGCCCAGCATGCCGTCGCGGAACAGCCGCAGCTCCAGCATCGGTTCGGCGAGCCGCAGTTCGAGCAGCAGGAAGGCGATCAGCAGCACGGCGGCCGCGGCGCCGCAGCCGAGCACCCGGGCGTCGGTCCAGCCCCGGGACGGGCCCTCGATCAGCGCGTAGACCAGCAGGCCGAGTCCGGTGGCGGACAGGGCGAGGCCGCCGAGGTCGATCCGGCGGGCGCGCGGCGGGATGTCCGGGAGCACCCGGGCGGCGAGCAGCAGTCCGGCGACGCCGATCGGCACGTTGATCCAGAACACGCTGGCCCAGCCGAGGTGTTCGACCATCGGGCCGCCGACCACCGGTCCGACCGAGAGGCCGAGCGCGGAGACCCCGGACCAGGTGGCGATGGCCTTGGCCCGCTCCTGCTCGTCGGTGAAGACGTGCCGCAGCAGGGCGAGACTGCCGGGGGTGAGCAGCGCGGCGCCGACGCCCTGGAGCATCCGGGCGCCGACCAGCACGCCGATCGTGTCGGCGAGCGCGGCCAGGGCCGATCCGACCGTGAAGAGGGCGAGGCCGAGCCGGAACACCCGGGTGCGGCCGTACCGGTCGCCGAGTGCGCCACCGGTCAGCACGAAGGCCGCGTAGACCAGGCTGTAGCCCTCGGCGACCCATTGCAGGCCGCTGATCCCGGCGTCCAGTTCCCGGCCGATGCGGGGCAGGGCGTTGTTGACGATGACGTTGTCCAGCATGGACATGAACATGGTGACGCAGAGCGTGAGCAGCGCGAGCCGTCGGCGGCGGGCGCTCGATTCCTCCATGGGTTCCCTCCCGGTCATGAGCCTCTAACACTGTTAGGGGTCGGCGCGACAGCCACAGAGTGCACCTAACGGTGTTAGATTGCAAGCGGGAATCCACCACACGGCCGGAGGCGTCCGCACACCCATGCCGCAGAACCACCCCGACACGCCCGGGACCGACGACACGACACCCGCCCTGACCAGGGACGCCCTCGCCCAGGCCGCCCTGCGCGTCCTGCAACGGGACGGCCTGGCCGGGCTGTCCATGCGCAAGGTCGCCGCCGAGGTCGGCGTCAAGGCGGCCTCGCTGTACTGGCACGTCCGCAACAAGCAGGAGCTCCTCGACCTGCTCACCGACGCCCTGTTGGGCTCCGCCGAGCCCCCGCCGCGCACCGGCGGCTGGCGCGAGCAGTTCCACGCGTACTGCTGGCGCTACCGCCGCCTGCTGCTCGGCACCCGGGACGCGGCCAAGGTCGTCGCCGGCCGGCTCGCCCCCGGGCCCCACCTGCTCGGGCTGATGGAGGACCAGCTGGACCGGCTCCGCGCGGCCGGCTTCTCCGACGCCGACGCCGCCATGGCCAGCTACCTGCTGGGCGCCTTCGTCCAGGGCTTCGTGCTCCAGGAACAGTCGCCGATCTCGGCCGCCGAGGTCCTCGGCACCAGCCGCCGGGACATCGCCGACGCCGCCGGCGACCTGTTCCGCACCCAGCCCGCCGAGACCTTCCCCAACCTGGTCGCCCTCGCCGACGACCTCACCGCGCCGGACATGGACGCCCGCTTCGAATTCGGCCTCCAGCGGGTCCTCGACGGCCTGGCCGCCCTGCTCCCGCCGGAGCGCCGCTGAGCCCCTCCTCGGGATTCGACACCGGGGTAGGCTCGCCGGGCCCACCCCGTACGACCACGGAGGAGTCACCGATGCCCGAGCCGTACCCCCTCTACGAACCGTACGCACAAGGCCTGTTGGACGTCGGCGACGGGCAGCTGATCCACTGGAACGCCTCCGGCGACCCGGCGGGCAGGCCGGCCGTGGTGGTGCACGGCGGACCCGGCTCCGGCCACAGCCCGGGCACCCGGCGGTACTTCGACCCGGAGCGCTACCACCTCGTCCAGTTCGACCAACGCGGCTGCGGACTCAGCCGCCCGGCCGCCGCCGACCCCTCGACCAGCCTGGAGCACAACACCACCGCGCACCTGATCGCCGACATGGAGCGGCTGCGCGAGCACCTCGGCATCGACAAGTGGCTGCTCTACGGCGGCTCCTGGGGCTCCACGCTGATCCTCGCCTACGCGCAGGCCCATCCGGAACGGGTCTCCGCGATCGTGATCTGCGGGGTCACCATGACCCGTCCCGAGGAGACCGACTGGCTGTACCGCGGCGTGGGCCGCTTCCTGCCCGCGGCTTGGGAGGCGTTCCGGGACTTCCTTCCGCCCGCCGACCGCGACGGGGACACCTTCGAACTGCTCGCCGCCTACAGCCGGCTGCTCAACAGCACCGACGAGCCGGTCCGGCGGGCCGCCGCCAACGCCTGGGCCACCTGGGAGGACGCGGTCATCTCGCACGAGACGCTGGGCAAGCCGAACGCGTACACCGACCGGCCCTCCGACGCGCTGATGGCCTTCACCCGGATCACCGCGCACTACTTCTCGAACCGGGCCTTCCTGCCGGACGGCCAACTGCTGCGCGACGCCGGGCGGCTGTCCGGAATCCCCGGCGAACTGATCCACGGCCGACTGGACCTCGGCGGGCCGGTCGACACGGCCTGGCAGCTGGTCAAGGCCTGGCCGGACGCCCGGCTGACGGTCATCGACGACTCCGGGCACACCGGCAGCCCGCGGATGCGGGACGCGATCCTGGCCGCGATCGAGCGCTTCGCCTGAACCCCGGCCGGGCGTCCGGGGCACCCGCCGGGCGCTCACCGGGGCCCCCGGTTCCTCCGAACGCCCGGCCGGTTCGTACAGGTGGGATTCCCCTACGATACGACGCATGATCGCCTATGCCCCAGCCGCCCTGTTCTTCCTGTTGTTCGGAATCGGGGTAGTACGCGACCGTCGCCAGTTCAGCAACGCCGTCCTGCTCGGCATCGCCGTCTCCCTCCTGTCCCTCGCCCTGCTCGCCGAGCTCCGCAAGGCACCCAGCATGGTGATCACACTCGCAGCGGCGGTCATCGTCCTCCTCCCGGCCCTCGGCACGGCGGCCCTGGTCTGGTTCCTGCTCGCCAACGGCCTGACCATGATCCGCAAGGAGGGCAGACGGCCGGCCAACCTGCTGTCGCTGCTCGCCGGGCTGGGCATCCTCGGCGTCATCGGACTGCTGGTCGCCGCCCTCATCGTCCACTCGCGGCCGCTGGCCGCGCTCGCGGGCACCGCGGTGCTCGTGGTCGGCTACGTCTCCTTCCTGTTCACCTGCTTCGTCGGCTACGCCTTCCTGTACAGCCGCCACCGGCCGCGCCGGGACGTGGACTTCGTCATCGTGCTCGGCTCCGGGCTGATCGGCGGCGAGCGCGTCCCGCCGCTGCTCGCCAGCCGGCTGAACCGGGGCCGCGAGGTGTACGAGAAGCAGGCCGCCCGCGGCAACCCGCCGGTGCTCATCACCTCGGGCGGCCAGGGGCCGGACGAGAAGCTGCCGGAGTCCCACGCGATGGCCGACTACCTGGTCGAACGCGGCTTCCCCGAGGAGCACATCGAGCGGGAGGACCGCTCGCGCACCACCGAGGAGAACCTGCTGTTCAGCAAGGCCATCATGGAGCAGGCCAAGCCCGACTACCGCTGCGTCGTGGTCACCAACAACTTCCACGCCTTCCGGGCGGCACTGCTCGCCCGCCAGACCGGCGTCAACGGCCACGTCTTCGGCTCTCCCACCGCCCGGTACTACTGGCCGAGCGCCACCATCCGCGAGTTCGCCGCGATCTTCCTGTCCCACAAGCTGGTCAACTTCGGGATCTGCGGCTTCATCGCCCTCTGCGGAGTGCTCGCGGCCCTGTGAGCCGCCCCGGGACTCCCACCCGGGCGGGCCCCGGTCGCTCGGGCGGCCGGGGCCGGTTCTTTTCCATCGGTCATCGGCTTGTGAAGGTGGTCCGGGTTCGCCCTGGAACACCGTCGTCCCCGACATCACCTCGCCTCAAGTGCGTTCCGGTACGGGGCAGGTACGGCCTTCAGTGCTCCGCAGGACGCGCAGCCGGGTCGCAGGACCACGGCGCGGGGCGCGAGCCGCGAGCCGCAGGACCATGGCGGCCTGCACCATGCCCGGGCGGTGGCCCCCGGATGACCGTCACATGGCACCGGGCCTGCGGGCGCGCCACGCTGCACGGGACCGGCCCCCACTCCTCCCCCACGTTGGAGTCCCCATGCCACTGCGCCCCACCGCCGCGGCGCTGCTCACCACCGCCGCTCTCGCGCTCGGCACCGCCGCGCCCTCCGCAGCCGTCGCCTCCCCCACCGCACCCACCCCACCCACCACGGTTTCCCCCGTCACAGCCTCCGCCGCATCCTCCGTGGCGGCGGCCGCCGGCGGCAGCTTCCAGCAGGTCACCGGGTTCGGCACCAACCCGGGCAACCTCGCGATGTACACCTACACCCCCGCCGGCTTGCCCGGCAACGCTCCCCTGGTGGTCGCGCTGCACGGCTGCGTCCAGAGCGCCACCGACTACTACCGCAACTCGGGCTGGACCAAGTTCGCCGACCAATACGGCTTCGCGGTGGTGTTCCCGCAGACCAGCAGTGTCAACAACAGCCTCTCCTGCTTCAGTTGGTTCGACGCGAGCAGGGCCGCCCGGGGCGTCGGCGAGGCCAGGTCGGTGGTCGAGATGGTCGCCAAGGCCGAGTCCCTGTACGGCTCGGACGCCCACCGGGTGTTCGTCACCGGTCTCTCGGCGGGCGGTGGGATGGCCGCCGACCTGTTGGCGGACTACCCCGACGTGTTCGCCGGCGGGGCGATCGACTCGGGGCTGCCCGCGCACTGCGCCACCACCCAGGCCGCCGCCTCCGGCTGCCAGAACTCCGACCAGGGGCTCACTCCGGCCCAGTGGGGCGACAAGGTCCGGGCCGCGTACCCGGGTTACACCGGGCCGTGGCCCCGGGTGGCGGTCTGGCAGGGCACCGCCGACACCGTGGTCAGGCCGGTGAACGCGGCCGAGCTGCGGGACCAGTGGACGAACGTCCAGAGCCTCGGCCGTCAGCCGACCGGCACCCGGAGCCTGCCCGGCGGCACCACCCAGGAGCTCTACGCCGATGCGAACGGAAGGCCCGCGGTGGCCGTGTTCACGATCAGCGGGATGGGCCACGGCCTGGCCGTCGACCCGGGCTCCGGGGCCGACCAGTGCGGGGCGACCGGCGCCTACTTCCTCGACACGATCTGCTCCGGCTACTACACCGCGCAGTTCTGGGGGCTGGACGGCGGCTCCGGCCCCACCGACCCCGGGCTGCCCGCCCCGACCGGGCTGACCGCGACCGCGGCCGCCGGGTCGATCGCCCTCGGCTGGCAGTCCGTCAGCGGCGCCTCCTCGTACCAGGTCTTCCGCGATGACGCCCAGGTGGGCAGCACGACCGGCACGGCCTTCACCGACACCGGACTCGCGGCCGGCACCACGTACCGCTACACCGTGGCGGCGGTCGACGGGTCGGGCGCCGCCGGCCCCCGGTCGGCGGCGGTGACGGCGACCACGCCGGGCGGGGGCACTCCCCAGTGCTTCACCGCCAGCAACTACGCGCACGTCTCGGCCGGCCGTGCGACCCAGACCGGCGGCCAGACCTACGCGCTCGGATCGGGCCAGAGCATGGGGCTCTGGAACACCTTCGTCACCCACACCCTGAAGCAGACCGGACCGGGCTACTACGTACTCGCCGACGGCCAGTGCTGAGCGGACGGGCGCTGCCGAGCGGACGGCGGCCACCGCGCCACCGGGTGACGCCGCGAACGCCCGCGCCGCCGCGCCCGTCGCGCCCGTCGTCCGGTTCATCCCGCCCCCACCTCCACCCCTGCCTCCGCCCGTAGCCCGGCGAACAAGTCGGTCTCGATCGCGCCCTCCCCGGCCGCCGCACCCACCACCGGCACCAGGCTCCGGGCCAGGTGGTAGTCCTCGGTCGGCCAGACCTCGCGCTCGATGTCCCGCGAGTGGGCCATGAAGGCCACGCCCGGCTGGACCTGGGTGGCGTGCGCCAGCATCGCCGCGTCCCGTACGGCGAACTGCTCGGCGCACGCCACCCGGGTGGTGGTGGCCAGGGCCGGCGGGGTGTCGGGCCAGCCGGCGAGCAGCTCGCCCATCCCCGAGGGGACGCCCCGTTCCGTCATGGCCTCGTGCAGGGCCCGGAACCAGGCCCGGGAGAGCGCCAGGTGGTAGTAGAGCTTGGACACCTGCCAGGGCTCGCCCGGCCCGGGATCGTGCTCCGGGTCGGCGGCGGCTTCGACGGCCGACACCGTGACCCGGTGGGTCATCACGTGGTCCGGGTGCGGGTAGCCGCCGGTCTCGTCGTAGGTGATCACCACCTGCGGGCGGAACTCCCGGATCAGTGCGACCAGCGGCGCCGCCGCGAGCTCCACCGGCCGGGCGGCGAAGCAGCCCTCGGGAAGGGGTTCGTCCGGGCCGGGCATCCCCGAGTCGACGAAGCCGAGGAACCGCTGGCGCACACCGAGGATCTCCCGGGCGGCCGCCATCTCCTCGCGCCGGACGCGGGCGATGTCGGCCCGGACCTCGGGCCGGTCCATGGCCGGGTTGAGCACCGAGCCGCGCTCGCCGCCGGTGCAGGTGGCGACCAGGACGTCCACGCCCTCGGCCGCGTACCGGGCGAGGGTGGCCGCACCCTTGCTGGACTCGTCGTCGGGGTGCGCGTGGACACTGAGCAGGCGAAGGCCGTCGGGGTGACGGATGGACACGGGTGCCTCCAGGTCTGGGTGGTCGGGAACCGGTCGGTGGTCAACCGGACCTGCCGGTGGTCAGCCGGAGCGTCGGGTGTTCGGGTAGAGCAGCGCCGGAGCGATGGCGAGCGCGGACAGGGCCAGCACCCACCAGAAGGTCTCGCCGAAGGCCGCACCCGGCCGGCCCGGGTGCCCGTCCTGCGCCTGCTGGAGCGCCAGCGTCAGCACCGCCGTGCCGAGCGCCCCGCCCACCCGGTTCAACACGTTGACCGCACCCGCCGCCGCCGGCACCTGGTCCTTCTCGACGCTCCCGTACACCACTGCCAGGCCGGGGATCGCGATCATCCCCATGCCCGCGCCGCGCAGTGCCAGCGAGCCGGCGATCAGCCAGGCGGCCGGTTCGGAGCCGCTGCCCAGCTGGGTGAACGCGATCGTGCCGACCAGGGAGCAGCCGATGCCGATCATGATCAGCGGACGCGGCGCGATGCGGTCGGTCATCCGGGCGGCCAGCATGGCGGTGACCGCCGTGCCGAGGGCCTGCGGAGCCAGCAGCAGCCCGGCCTCCACCGCGCCGGCGTGCTTCACCTGCTGGTAGTAGAGCGGCACCAGGAACATCGAGCTGTAGAGCGCGGCGCCCTGCAGGAAGCTGTTCGCCGTCGCCACGCTGAAGCCGCGCCGGGCGAACAGCCGCAGGTCGATCAGCGGTGTCCGGACGCCCCCGCGCCCCACCCGCAGCGCGTACCAGCCGTAGGCCGCCACCAGCACCGCGCCCGCCACGAGAGCGACCCAGCCGACCGTTGCGCCGTCACCGATCGTCGCGAGCCCGTAGACCAGCCCGGTCAGGCCGGGCGAGAGCAGCACCAGACCGGTCACGTCCAGCCGGGGCTTCGGTGCGTCCGACGTCTCGTCGGACGGCAGCCAGCGGGCGGCGAGCAGCAGGATCACCAGCCCGACCGGAACGTTCAGCAGGAACATCCAGCGCCAGTCGAAGTGCTCCAGCACCAGCCCGCCGAGGATCGGCCCCAGGACCGGGGCCAGGCTGATCGGAAGCATCAGCGTGCCCATCACCCGCCCGACCCTGGACGGCCCAGCCGCTTGTATGATGATCGCCTGGCCGAGCGGTTGAATCATCCCGCCGCCGATCCCCTGCAGCACCCGGAAGGCGATCAGACTGCCCGTCGACCAGGCCAGGCCGCACAGCGCCGATCCGAGCACGAACAGGACGACCGAAGCGAGCCACGCCCGCCGCCCCCCGAAGCGGCCGGCGGCCCAACCCGAGAGCGGCATGGTCAGCGAGATCGCCAGCAGGTACCCCGTGGCCACCCACTGCATCTCCGCGATCGAGCCGTGCAGATCGCGCCCGACGGAGTCGATGCCGACGTTGACGATCGTGCTGTCCAGCAGCGCGAGCACCGGCCCCAGCGCGAGCACCCCGCCCATCTTCCACAGGCCCGGCGGAATCGGCTCCGGCTCCCCCTCCCGGACTCCTCCCGGCCGGCCCTTCGCAGCAACGGATGCGGTCATGCGCCCTCCCCTGGTCGCCCTTGGGCGAGTCGCCCCCCGAGACCGCGTGCCGCCACTTCGACGCTCACCCGGCACACTCTCGGACGCCCACCCGGGCAGCCGCTCCGGCCGCCCCGAAAAGAACTTAGGACGGACCCATCGATGAGGTCAAATCTAATTTCTGTACTCGACCCAGCTTCCTGCGCTAGGCTCCCGGCATGACCGAGACCGGGACGACTCCGAACCTGCGCGAGCTCAACAAGCGCCGCACCCGTGAGGCGATCTCGCACGCCGCGACCAGGCTCTTCATCGAGCGGGGCTTCGACCGCACGACCATCGCCGAGGTCGCGGCCGCCGCGGGCGTCGCCAAGATGACCGTCACCAACCACTTCCCGCGCAAGGAGGACCTCTTCTTCGACCTGCACGAGGAGCTCGTCGTCCGGCTCGCCGCAACGGTCTCCGAGCGCGCACCGGGCGAGTCCGCGCTCGCCGCGCTGCGCCGCGACTGCCTCGCCGGGCTCGACCGGCACGACGCGCGGCTCGGCTTCTCCGGCCCGGAGTTCGCCCGCACCGTGTTCGACAGCCCCGCCCTGGGCGCCCGGCTGCGCGAGCTGCACGAGCAGAGCGAGACGGCACTCGCCGAGGCGCTGGCCGAGGCGGTGCAGGAGAGACCCGTCGGCTTCGAGTGCCGGGTCGCCGCCGCGCTGCTCGCCGCCGTGGACCGTGCGGTGTTCGCCGAGGTGTTCCGCCGCACCCTGGCCGGCGAGGAGCGGGCGGCGATCGCCGCCGCGGTCCACCCCTCGGCCCTCCGGGCCTACGACCGCTTGGAGAGCCCCCTCGGGAACTTCGCCGTCCGGGACGCCTGAGTAGGGCCGGGGGCTGGCGCGGTGGCCGATGCTCCGTTTTCAGTCCCCTCCGCTTCACACCGTGCATGCCGTTCTCCCGCACACGACTTTCCGACATCGTTCACCGGCTGGCATGCGTCCGTCGCCCCGCGTACGGTCCCGGTCAGGCGGTAGACCCCGAGCCGAGTGATCCACCCATAGGCGTACCGGGTGGTCCAGTTCCGGCCCGCGAGTCCGTGTCCGCGGCCCGGCCTCGCCGCCTGCCGGGGCGCAGAGGCAGCGGCCCCCGGACCACCGTGCGGAGTTCGTCCTCTGCAATGCCGATGGCCGGGCCGGGCAGGTGGTCGGCGCCCTTCCCGCCCAGGCCCTCAACTTGTGGTTCAACCGACGGTCGCACCGCCGGCCCGGCTCGGGCCGTTCGACCCCGTTCCGCCAACGGGTAGGTTCGCTTCTGTCAGCGATGGCCGACCGAAGCAGCAGCGCAAAGGGCTGGTGTGACGCACGAGATGGACATCCAGGTCGGGACTGACGTGCGGACTACCGGGGGACCGTTCACAGACTTCACGAGCCCTGTCGTGGCCGTTGACCATGCCCGGGGCCGTGTCGAGTCGACGGTGGACATCTTCGGTGACGCGACCAGGATCGACCGCTGCCGCCGGGCGGACGATCGACCTGAAGGTACATCAATATCCCCTCATTGATGGGGAGTTCACTGTCGTGGTCGATCCATGCCGAGCGGGTGGCGGGCCCCCGTCCTGAGTGGGCTGCCGTTGTTCACCGAGATCGCCGAGGTGGTCCCCTCGTCGCCGGCCCGGCCCGACGCGCTGTGCGCCGGCCCGGTACTCAGGGCTGTCAGGCCTCAAGGCGTTCGTAGTCGTGGGCGTGCCGGCGGGCGCGCATCACCCAGGCATGCGCCCGCCGGTTCAGCCCGGGAGGGAGGCGAGCCAGGCGGTCAGCAGGCGGTTGACCTCCTCGGGACGCTCCTGCTGGATCCAGTGCCCGCAGCCGTCCAGGATGTGGGCGGAGGCCAGGGCGGGGAGGGTGACGGGGTAGGCGTCGATCGCGTCGGCCATCCAGGTCGTGGAGGCGTCCAGGGCGCCGCCGATGAACAGGGACGGCTGCTTGATCGGGGCTCCGCCGTACTGGGCGAGGTCCTCCCAGTCGCGGTCCATGTTGCGGTAGCGGTTGAGGGCCCCGGTCATGCCGGTGCGCTCGAACTCCCCGGCGTACACATCGAGGTCGTCCTCGGTCAGCCAGGCGGGCAGCTTGCCGTTGGGGAAGCGGTCGCGCAGCCGGCCGCCGGTGCGGGTCACGAAGTGCGGGTCGGGCTCGCCCCGGGCGGGCATGGTGTCGGCGGACATGGCCGCGTAGAAGCCCGCGAGCCAGCCCCGGAGGTCGGGCTCCATCTCTGCTTCGGCCCGGCCGGGCTCCTGGAAGTACGAGACGTAGAACTCCTGGTCGCCGCCCATCTGCGCGAAGACGTCGGTGGGGCGGGGGCCGCCGGGCGGCGCGTAGGGGACGCTCAGCAGTCCGACGGCGCGGAAGACCTCGGGGTGGAGCAGGGCGGAGGCCGCCGCGATGCTGGAGCCCCAGTCGTGCCCGACGACCACCGCCGTCTCCTCGCCCAGGGCGCGCACCAGGGCGACGTTGTCCTCCACCAGGTCGAGCATCCGGTAGGCGTCCGTCGCGGCCGGCTTGGAGGAGCGGCCGTAGCCGCGCACGTCGAGCGCCACGGCCCGGTATCCCGCCGCCGCGAGGGCCGGGAGTTGGCGGCGCCAGGAGTACCAGGACTCGGGGAAGCCGTGGACGAGCAGGACCAGCGGTCCGGTGCCCTGCTCGACCAGGTGCAATCGCCCGGCGGGTGCCTCGATGGTGCGGTGGCGCAGGTCGGCGGACGGCGCGGGCTGGTGCATCGCTTCTCCTCGGTTCACGGGCGGCCGCGGTTACCCACCGATCATGCGGCGCGGCGGCCACGCGACGCGAACACCCTTGCCATTATGGCAAACTGGCAGGACAGAGCCGTGGAGGTGGCGGCACGGCCGGAGGGAGCGGGGCAACGGTGGCAGTGACAGTGACGGTGACGGACGACGGCACAGCCGACACGCTGGCGGCCATGGGCCCCCGGCTGCGGGCCGCGCGCGAGCGGCACGGCGCCACACTCACCGACGTCAGCCGCGCGACCGGCATCTCACTGAGCACGCTGTCGCGGATCGAGACCGGCCGGCGCAGGCCGACCCTGGAGGTGCTGCTGCAGCTCGCGAAGGCGTACGACGTCTCCCTGGACGAGCTGGCCGGCACCGCACCCGCCGCGGCGGCCGGACCGCGCGCCCCGGTGCCGCAGCGTTCCGGCACCGACAAGACGGTGCTACCGCTGACCCGGTACGTCGGGGGCCTGCACGCCCACAAGCACGTCCTGCCCGCCGTCGACGCGCCGCCGGCACGGCCGCGGCAGGTCTCCCACGACGGGTACGAATGGCTGTGCGTCCTGTACGGGCGGCTGTGGCTGGCACTCGGCGAGCAGGACCTCGTCCTGAGCGCCGGGGACGTGGCCGAGTTCGACACCCGCACCGCCCACGGAGTCGCGAACGCCGGACCCGGCGGACCGGTCGAATACCTGATCATGTTCGGGCCGCAGGGAGAACGCCTACGACCGCGCACCCCAGCCCCCGACCGCGGGGCCCGGTAACGCGGAGCGCGGCGCCCGGGCCCCGCGACGGTGCCTGCAGCTTCACGCCCCGGCGGCGTCCGGATCACGCAGTGGTCGCAGGCCGCCCCGAAGGCCGGGCTGTCGGCGCGGCGGCGGACCCGTCGCCGTCAGTGGTCGTTCCTAAACTGCGCCCCATGGGACTTTCGATATCGGTGGGACTCCTCTACGACCAGGCTCGCAACGACGCGGAAGGTCTCGACCATCACCGCGCTGCCTTCGCCCGCCTCGGCCAGGCGCTCCTGGAGGAGGAGGGAATCGCCTGGCACGAGCCGGAGATCACCGATCCGCCTCGTGCCCGTACCTTCTCCGGTGGCTTTCCCTACGGGTACCTGACCCAGCTGCGCCGCATCCTGGTGCTCATGAACTTCGGCGAACCCGTCACGCCGGCTCTGGAGGTCAGCGGGCGCCAGTTCAACCGCGACTGCGAGAAGATCCGGGACGAGATGTCGAGGCTCGCCTCTCATCTGCTCTGTCACTCCGACTGTGCCGGCTACTACGTGCCGGTCGACTTCGAGGATCCGCTCTTCCTCCCTGACGAGGCGGCAGTCGAGGGCGCCGGAATGGTCGGCTCCAGTCAGCGCCTGCTGGCTGAACTGTCGGACATGGCACCGTCGATCGGCATCGACCTCGACGACGAGGGCGTTCCCTCCGGTACGGGGGAGGCCGGGGAGGCCCGGGATCTCGCGGGGGACGGACCATTCGAGACGGAGCGCTTCGCCTGGTACCAGCTTTATCGGGCATGTCTGGCAAGCATTGCCGACGGCCACGCCATCGTGTTCCACTGACTCCTTCTCGACAGTGGTCATCTCCGGATTCCGTGCTGGGACGTCACGACGGTGGCGGCGAAGCCGCCGGCCGGGGCCCTCTGTGACAGCGTGGCGTGAAACGCCCCGATTTGTCGGGTTAGCCTAGAGGGAACGACAGGAGTCCCACCCCGCATGACCAGTAAGAACAC
>NZ_JBSHAP010000056.1:0-56749 GCF_053611565.1 Kitasatospora sp. NPDC054795 | reverse complement strand
CGCCGGGGTGCCGTCGGCGGAGGCGATCGCCGTGACGCCGAGCGTGGCGGCCGCGGCGACGGCACCGCCAACGAGCCAGCGGGACATGCGCTTTGACATGCCTAATCCTTTTCGTTCATCTCGCGTTGCCCTGATGGGCAGATCTTCGGAATCGGGTGACCGGCCTGAATGGTGGGCGAACCAAACGGGCGTGGCGCGACGTCATTGTCGGTGCGAATGACACGAATTGACTGAGCCACAGATGTTGGAGCCGCAGGCGGAATCCGGTCCATCGAACCAGACGGGCCGGTGCCCGGACAACCGCTTTCGGCGACTGGCCAGGCAAGATGTCACGCTTTCAAGGTCATTGGGTGCTTGTAGGCGATGCGGCTGTATTTGCTTGGCTATGCTCGCCGTCGGGTGTTTCATTGCGCTCGCTTTGCCCGGCAACTCCCAGAATTCGTGGACGCTCTGATGTGACGTCATTTATCGTGGCTCCGCCGCGGCCGGGATACGGCCGATGTCGACAGTGGAGGTTTCCCGTGCGCCAATCGATATCCCGCTCACGACGGCGAGGGAGGGGAGGGCCGCCGCTGTTGGGCAGGCTCTCCCTGGGGCTGTTGCCGCTCGCGCTCACGGCGGGGCTGGTGGGGGCGGGCGTCCCGAGCGCCGGCGCCGCCACCGGGCCGGTCGACGAGTCGACCCGACTGAACGATCGTGGCCGCGCCGTGCAGGCGTGGCTCAACGGTGGTCCCCGGCTCCATGCGCTCGCAGAGGCCGCACTGACCGGCTCCGATCAGAGCGTGAAGCAGTTCGTCGACAACGAGTTCGCCGGTGCCCGACGCGCGGACGACCTGCTCGCCGCGACGCAGATCTCCAGCGTGGGCGGGCCGAAGGTCCGTGAGGCGGCCGACAGGGCCATCGACGGCACCGCCGCCGAGCTGCGCGCCTTCCTGGAGGGCGGCTGGCAGGCGGCGCTCGACGCGGACCGGCGGCTGTGGATCACCCGGCTGACCGACCCCGCGATGGGTGCCGGACGCAGCCTGCAGGCCGCGGGTGATGCCGCGCTGCGCAGCAACACCAGCAACGATCTGCAGCAGTTCCTGACGGATGGCCAGTTCGCGGCGAAGGACGCCGACGACCGGGTCAAGCTGGTCCAGATCCTGAGTTCCGGTGGGCCCAACGTCCAGGCGGCGGCGCGGATCGCGCTGAACGGCTCGATCCAGGACGTGCGCGAGTTCCTGGCGACCGGCCGGTACATCGCGCAGAGCCGTGACCTGGAGCGCGCGAGCATCGCGCAGCTGGCGCAGCAGGCCAAGGACGCGAGCGCGCAGGCGGCGCAGGAGACGGCCGCGGCGATCGAGGCCAAGGACCAGGCGGTCCACAATTCGGAGCTGGCCAAGGCGGATGCGGCGAGGGCCGCGGCCGAGACGCAGCAGGCCGGCAATGACACGGCCAAGGCCACGGAGGCGGCGAACAGGGCCGCGAGTGCGGCCGAGCGTGCGGGTGCGGCGGCGCAGACGGCGATGACGGCCGCCCGTGCGGCCAACGCGGGTGCGCGGGCTGCCGCCGTCGCGGCGTCGAACGCGGCGGCCGCCGCGGCCGGGGCCCAGCGGGCCGCGGCGAACGCGCGGACGGCGGCTGCCGCTGCGGCCGGTGACGAGACCAAGGCGCACGAGGCGCGGGTGGCGGCGGACGCCGCCGACGCGGCATCCAAGATCGCCGCGGACGCGAACGCCACGCTCGTCAAGGCGAACGAGGCCGCCAAGAGCAGCAAGGACGCGGCGGGTGCCGCGCTGAGCGCCAAGGGCAACGCGGATTCCGCGGCGGGTTCGGCCGAGCAGGCCGGTGCCTACGCGGACAGCGCCGGCGGGCAGTCTGCCAAGGCCAAGCAGGCCGCGGCGGCGACGCGCCGCTCGGCCGCCGAGGCCGGCCGTGCCGCCGCCGCCTCCCAGCAACTGGCCGGCGAGGCCGCCACACAGGCCGAGAACGCCAAGACGCTGCTGGCGTCCGCGGCCTCCCACGCCGCCGCGGCGGCGCAGGCCGCCCGGGACGCCGCCGACCACGCCGGCCAGAGCGCCAACGCCGCCCAGGAGGCGACCGACCACGCGAACGCCGCCTCCGGCTTCGCCGCGGACGCCCAGACCGCGGTTGACAGGGCAAACGCCCTCCAGGACCTGACCCGTCGCACCGAGGCCGAGGACCTGGCCAACCGCACCGCGGCAGCGGTGGAGAAGGCCCGCAAGGACAAGGCCGACCTGGCGGACAAGCAGGCGCAGACCGACCAGGCCGCCCAGGACGTCCAGAAGGCGAAGGCCGAGGCCGACCGCCTGGCCCAGCTGGCCAACCAGCCCGGCGCCACGCCGGCGCAGGTCGCCACCGACGGCCGCAAGCTCGCCCTCATCTCCCGCAAGATCTCCGGAGAGTGGGGAGCCGCAGCGGCCGAATCCGCTCTCACCGGCAACGACACCGCCGTGTTCGCCTACCTCAAGAGCGGACGTCGGGCGGCTGAGGAACGCGATACGCGGCAGAGTGCCACCGCGCTCTACACGGATTCGGACAATGACGCGGTCCGTACCGCCGCCTACACCGCCCTGCAGGGCAACGCCACCCAGGTCGCCGCGTTCGTGACCAGTGGCCGGGACGAGGCCGCGGCGCCGGACAACCGGCTGACGATCACCCGCATCAGCGACAACGCCGGCCCGGCCGTCAAGGCCGCCGCCGACGCCGCGCTGCGGGTCAACACCCCCGCCGCGCTGCGGGACTTCCTCGGCAAGGGCCTGTCGGACGCCCAGGCCGCCGACGACCGGCTGACCGCGGTCCGGCTGGAGGACGCCCCGGACACCGAGCCCGAGCTCAGGGCCGCGGCCAAGGTGGCCCTCGAAGGCCCCGTCCAGGACCTGCGCACCTTCGTGGCCCGGGGCCAGTTCACCGCCCAGCAGAAGGACCGGCTCACCGCCGTCCACGTCGCCGACGTCAAGGGCCTGATCGCCGAAGCCACCGCCAACGCCGCGACGGCCCAGAAGAACGCGGCCACGGCCCAGGCCGCCGCCGCCACCGCCCGCAGCGCCGCCGAGGAGGCCAAGGGCTATCAGGCCTCGGCCGACGCCTCGGCCGCCACCGCCGCGGACCAGGTCACCAAGGCCCAGGCCGCCGCCGATGCCGCTCAGGCCTCCGCCACCAGGGCAGCCGCCTCCGCCAAGAGCGCCAATGCCGCCAAGGCCTCCGCCAACCGCGACGCCGCCAGCGCCGTCTACTCCGCCAACAGGGCCGAACAGTCGGCCCGGCAGGCCCGATGGTCCGCAGCGGACGCCAACGAGTCCGCGAGTGCCGCCCGGGCTTCGGCGGAGGCGGCCGGCAAGGACGCGACGGCCGCCCAGGCCGCCGCCGATGACGCCCACGCGACCTACGAGACGCGGCGGGACGCCGAGGAGAAGGCCCGGCTCGCCAAGCTCGAAGCCGAGCGCAAGGAGGCCGAGAAGCAGGCCCAGGCCGCCAAGGAGAAGCAGGACTCGATCGCGGCGATCGAGGAGGAGATCAAGAAGGCGAAGGAGGACAGCGAGAACGTCAGCTACCTCTACCACCTCTTCTCCGAGAGCATCCACCTCACCCTCGACGTCATCGGCGGCGCCGGCGGCGTCATCGCCCCGGGCCTCGCCGACATCGCGGACCTCGTCAACTGCGCCTACTACGCGGTCGAGGGCCGCACCACCGACGCGGTCACCTCCTGCATCGGCGCGATCCCCTTCATCGGTGACGGTGCCGCCGTCGCCAAGCTCGCCCAGTGGGCCAAGAAGTTCGGCTCCTGGGGCGAGAAGGCCGTCGAGTTCATCAAGAAGCTCGTCACGCGGCTTCCTCCCTCGTGCCCGCTGAACAGCTTCCCCGCCGGCACCCGCGTCCTGATGGGCGACGGATCCGCCCGTGCCATCGAGACCGTCAGGATCGGCGACGAGGTCCTCGCCACCGACCCCACGACCGGGCTGACCGGACCGCGTGAGGTCTCGGCCACCATCTACACCCCGGACGACCGCGACTTCACCGACATCTCCCTCGGTGTCGGACAGTCGCTGACCAGCACCGACCACCACCCCTTCTGGTCCGAGAACCGGAAGCAGTGGACCGACGCCGCCGACCTCAGGACCGGCGACGCACTGCGCGACCCGGCCGGACAGCCCCGGCCGATCGAGAGCGTCCGGCACTGGAGCACCCTCCAGCCCGCCTACAACCTCACCGTCGACGGCCTCCACACGTACTATGTGCTGGCGGGCCGGACCCCCGTGCTGGTTCACAATTCCAATTGCGGGGAGATCGCACTCGGTCTCAGCAGCTTTGATGACGAACCGATGTTCCTGCAGCTGTTCGCCAGTAAGGTCGGCGCCAAGTCTTACCACGATTGGCCCTCTGGCGGTGACAGGTGGGTCAGCGAGTTCAAGGCCTTTGTCGATGACGGAAAGACGAAGATCCACTTCAATCTGGATGGCATCGACAACGCGAAGGAAGCCGCCCGTATCGGCAGGGGGACGGATCCGATCTTCGACGGTCACTCGACCGGCTGGGAGTTGGCCTACATTCAGGACAATCCGAGTTCGTGGTCGCGCGTGATCTTCTACAAGGGAGGGAAACGCCTGGATGACAACCCACTTGCCGGCTGACGAGGAGCTGCCGAAGCCGGTTGCGAGCCTGCCCGTCCTCTTCGACGGGGAGTTCCAGCTGTGGCGGTACGGCTCCAGTCATTCGGAGCTCAAGCTGCGAAGCGTCGGGCCCTCCTCGGCGCGCGATTTCATCGAGATGACGTTCTACGGCGTCGTGGGAATGAAATTGAGGTCCGTCTATCGGCCGCTCACGCTCGCCAGTGCGGAGCCGGCGCAGATCGAAGAGATTCTGGGAATCTCCGAAGTGCGGGAATCCCAGTCCTCGCGGGTTCGCTGCCTGGCACTGAAATCGGGTGGCATCGACGGCCTCGTGGCGTGCCTCAGCTACAGTGTTTGGTCACACCCCAGAGGCTCGGAGCGTGACGTCACCGGAATCCAGAGCCCGGATTCCGTGCTGATACTCAGAGGGTAGCGAAGGGCCCCGCCGGAGCAACTCCGGCGGGGCCCTTTGTGTGCGGACCGGGGAAAGCGCTCGGCCGGGTGTCCCGGCCGAGCGTTCGGCGTCGCGGCCGGCGGTTACGGGTGGGTGAGGCGCAGCGCCAGGTCGCGGGCGTGGGTGGCGGCGGTGGGGCCGCGGGTGGGGTCGGGGGCTTCGGAGAGGAAGACCAGGGCGAGCATCAGGGCGGCGTCCAGGCGGCAGGCGAGGAGGCAGGGGTCGTCCTCGTCGGGGACGGGGGCGACGGTGGCGTAGCCGGCGCGCAGGGCGGCCAGGTCGAGGTCGTTCTCCGGGTAGCGGGCGTACTCGGCGAGGCGGCCGAACTCCAGGGCGGGGGTGCCGAGCAGCGCGTTGGACCAGTCGAGGAGGGCGGTGGTGCGGCCCCGGCTGCGGCGGATGTTGGAGCTGCGGACGTCGAGGTGGAGCAGGCTGGTCCCGGTGAGGGAGGAGAGGTGGCGGGCCAGGAGGTCGGCGGCCGGGGGCTCGGGCAGGTCGTCGACGCGGCGGGCGAGTTCGGCCCAGCGGCGGCCTATCCGGGTGGTGAGGACGTCGACCGTGCTGCCGCCCTCGGCGGCTACTGGGTGCAGCCTCGGTGGCGTCACCTGGTGCAGCTGGGCGAGGAGTTGCCCGAGGGTGTGGGAGTCGAGCGGTGAGCCGTCGTCGTCGACGTAGTCGGAGAGCAGCACGTCGGGGGAGTTCGGGTCGTCGGCGAGGACCAGTTCCCGGGCCCGGGCGACGGGCAGGCCGCGCTCGGCGAGGTGCCGGGCGATGGCGTGCTCCTGGACGAGCAGGGCGCGGGTGTCCACGTACGGGTCGTTGGCGTTGGAGTCGAACCGCCGGTGCGCGAGCCGTACGGCGACCGGCGCGCCGTCCCGGTCCAGGGCCCGGAAGACGGTGAACTCCAGTCCCTTGCCGACGAGTTCGAGGCCGCTCAGGCCCCACTGTTCGGCCAGTCGGTCCAGTACGGCGAAACGCTCACTCATTGCGCATCCTCGGAGTCTTGCGACGGTCGGTCGCCCTGCTGTCCTTCAGCAGGGCGTAGGCGATCGGCAGGCAGGTCAGCAGGGTGACCACGCCGCCGAGGGCGAAGGCGGCGCGCGGCCCGGCGGAGGCGCTCACCCGGCCGAAGACCAGCGCGCCGAGGGGCATCGTGCCCCAGGCGAACAGCCGGTAGACGCCGGTGGCCCGGCCGAGCATCCGGTCCGGGATGATCGTCTGGCGCAGCGAGACGGCGACGACGTTCCAGACCATCAGGGCGAAGCCGGTGGCGCAGTAGGCGGCGGACACCGCCCACACCCGGTCGGTCGCCCCCACCGCCAGGCCGGCGAGGCCCATCGTGGCCAGGCCGCCGACCAGTGCGGGGACCCGGCCGATCGCCGTGGACAGCCGGCTCGCGACCGTGCTGCCGATCACGCCGCCGATGGCCCCGGCGGCCAGCAGTGCTCCGTACGCGGAGTCCGGAAGCCCCAGCACGTCGTGCACCAGGATGACGAAGACGGCAATCTGGCCCAGGTAGACGGCGTTGATGACACCGGCGGAGACGGTCAGGGCGCGCAGCAGCGGATCGCGCAGGACGAAGGCGACGCCCTCGCGGATGTCCGCCAGCAGGCGGGGGCGGGGCTTCTCCGCAGGCGATCCGGGTTCGGATCCGGATTCGGGGTCCGGGGCGGGTCCGCGGATGCCGCGCAGCAGCACCGCGGAGACCAGGAAGGAGACCGCGTCGATCAGCAGCGGAACGGCCCGGCCCACGGTGAACAGCACGCCGCCGACGACCTGTCCGAGCAGGTCGCGGCCGATCGTCTGGACGGCGAAGAGCCGGCCGTTCGCCGACTCCAGGCGTTCCTCGGGGACGACGCTCGGCAGCAGGGCGAAGGACGCGCAGTCGAACAGCACCTCGCCGACGCCCAGCAGGAAGGCGGCGGTGAGCAGGGGCCAGAAGGTCAGCCGGTCGGCGGCGAGCAGCACGACGGCGAGGACCAGCACCGCCGCGCGCAGCAGGTCGGCGAGGACCATCAGCAGGCGGCGTTCGAAGCGGTCGGCGTAGGCCCCGGCGGGCAGGGCGAACAGCAGCCAGGGCAGCGTGGTCGCGGCGGTGACGGCGGACACCTGGAAGGCGTCGTGCAGCACCGCGGTGGACAGCAGCGGCAGCGCGGCGAAGCGCATGCCGTCGCCGATCGCGGAGGAGGCCGCGGCGCCGATGACCCGGTGGTAGCCGGAGGCGGGACGGACAGCGGTGTCGGTGCTCACCCGCGCGGCTCCGGGAGGGATTCCGGCCCGGCGGGCGCGCTGTCCCGGGCGCCGGCGCCGTCCCCCGCGGAGAAGACGGCGCAGCGCAGTTCGCTGGTGTACCGGTGGCCGTCCACCTCCAGCCAGCGCTGGTCGGGGGCGGGCAGCATTTCGGAGATCTCCAGGGTGCCTTCGGCCCTGGCGGCCAGCCGGCCCAACTGCCGTACCAGCAGGGGGGACTCCCAGTCGACGTAGACCGGTTTCGGTTCGCCGGGGACCTTGACGAAGACGTGCCGGGGCAGCCGGTGTTCGGCGCGCAGCCGGCAGGCGGCGACGAACCGGGCGGCGTCGTCCCGGCCGGTCGGCCGGCCGAGGGCGGTGGTGTCGCGCAGCCGCTCGGCGGGGATGCGCCAGGTCTCGCGCTGCAGTACGACGCGGCCGCAGCGGATGCGCGGGATGTGCGCGAGGTGGGGGGCGTTCAGTCCGGCGCCGCCGAAGTGGCGGGGGAAGGCGAACGGGGAGAGCGGGTCCTGCCGGATGCTCGGGCCGCCGGCCGGGGGTGCCATCAGCCGCAGCCGGCCCTCGACGCCGCGGGCGCGCAGTTCCAGCCGGTCGCCGCGCAGCACCAGGTAGAGCTGGGAGGGCTGCAGGACCCGGTCGCGGGTTTGCGCGGAGCGGCCGTAGACCTCCAGGTCGTGGCAGGGGTAGACGAGTTGGGTGGAGGACTTGTCGGGGTGGCCGCGGGAGAGGTTGGCGAGGACCTCGTCGTCCGCGAGCAGGGACTGGTAGCCGCGGTACACCTCGGAGAGCAGTTCGGGGGTGTGTTCCTGGATCAGCGGGCCGAAGCTGGTGTGGGTGATGACCTCCCGCACCGCGTGGCAGTCGCCGATGACGGCGGTGAACCGGCCCTCGGCCAGGTCCTCCCGGCTGGCGGCGGCGAACAGGACGTCCGGGTCGCAGACGGCCGGCGGGCTGCTGGGCCGGCCGGCGAGGACGGCCGCCATCCGGTCCCGGTCCACCACGACCTCGGAGCGGTCCGGGTCGGTCGCGGCCCCGCCGAGCAGGGCGGCGCCGATCGCCCGGTCCAGTTCGGCGAGTTCGGCCTCGACGGCGAGGCACTCGCGGGCGATGGCGTCCCGGTCGCGGAAGAACTCGGCGTAGAGCACGTCCAGCGGGATCTCCACCCCGGGGCCGAAGCGCTCGGCCACCCACCGGGTGAGGATGACCAGTTCGCGCCGCATCCGCAGGCGCGGGCCGGCCAGCACGGTCTCGTACACGATGGACAGCTCGTCGGTGATGAAGCGGGCGAGGTCCGGGCCGACGGTCAGGTCGGCGGGCCGGCCGCGGGCCTCCTCGAACAGGATGCTGCGGTCGGCGTAGTGCAGGCCGCTGTTGCGGTTGGCGGGGCCGCCGGTCAGCTGCTCGAACCGGGCCTTGCCGGCGGCGAGCGCGGCCGCGCGCTCGGGCAGCGGCAGCCTGGCGAAGCGGGTCAGGTCCGCCTCGAAGCCGTCGATCGCGGCGAGCAGCGGGGCGGCCGGTTCGGCGGGGGCGGCGAGCAGTTGCTCGCGCAGGGCGGCCAGCGGCCGGTGGTCGCCGATCGGGATCTCGAACTCGACGACCACCCATTCGCGGTCGGCGAGTTCGGCGAGGGCCGTGTCGAAGGGGACGGGGCCGGGCGGCTCGTCCTGCCAGGCCTGCCGCAGTTCGCGCAGGGTGCGTTCGCCGTCGCAGTGCTGCCACAGCCAGGCCTCGTACGGTTCCACCGGCCGCCCGCCGAGGTGCTGGAAGTCCCAGTCGGTGTCGAGGCCGTCGCGGGTGGTGAAGGCGTACAGGTCGATCCGGCCGTCCCGCAGGAAGGACAGCGGGCGGCGCCGGGGCCGGGCGTGGTCGAGCAGGCCGGGGACGGCGGCGGCGCTCTGGGCGAGCTTCTCGGCGGCCCAGTGGCTGAACAGCGCGTGCCGTTCCAGCTCCCGCTCGCCGGTCCAGGTGATGCCGGGGGCGGTGCCGAGGCGGCCGGGAGTGAAGGGGCCGAAGTGCGAGTGGGTCTCGTTCTTGGTGGTGACCCGTTGGAGGTACATGGTGAGCAGGTCGGTCATCTTGCGGGTGCGCCGGCCGGTCGTGCCGTCGTGGCCGTCGAGCCAGGCGGCGAAGGTGGGGTAGGCGGAGTCGTTGGAGAGCAGCAGGACCTGCCGCAGGCGTTCGTCGCCGAAGGCCTCGACCACGGCGGCCCCGGCCCGGTCGAGGCGGTCCTGGTGCCGGGCGGCGAAGCGGGTCTGCTCCTCGGCGAAGTGCCGGGCGGCGTCCTGGTAGCCGCGCAGGGTGGCGGCCGCCTCGGCGGGTACGGCGGCGGCCGCCTCGGCGAGCGCGGGCTCGGGGACGGGCAGCAGGAAGCCGGCCGGGGAGGAGAGCCGGGCGGCGCCGGGCACCGGGTGCCGGCGCAGGGCGGCCTTGAACTCCTCGGCCAGTGCCTTCAACCGCTGCCCGTGGGCGACGAGTTCGCGGGCCTCCTCGGCGGCGGCCGGGTCCGCCAGGGGGGCGAGCAGCTCCATCGGGAAGCCGGCCTGGCGGAGCACGACGACCGGCGCGAGCTGCCAGGCGACGCGCGCACCGGGCTCGGCGGTGGTGGTCCGGGGGTCGTTGACGGTGGTCACAGCCTCACCTGGGAGTCGAGTGGACGGGCGGACGCCGGTCGTGCAGGGCGTCCAGGACGGCGAGCGGGTCGGTGGGGAGCGCGGGCAGCAGGCCGGGGCTCGGCGCCCAGGGCTTGACCCGCACCCCGTGGTAGTCGGACCCGGCGGTGGCGACCAGGCCGAGCCGCCCGGCCGCCGCGGCGAGCCGGGCGCTGTCGGCCGGGGTGTGCCAGCTGGTCCACACCTCCAGCCCGGCCAGGCCGGCCGCGCGCAGCGGCTCCAGCAGCGCCGCGCACTGCGGGGTGTCCAGGCCGGCGGTGAGCGGGCCGGGGTGGGCGAGGACGGCGACCCCGCCGGCCTGCTCGATCCAGGACAGCACCTCCACCAGGTCGGGGTTGACCGGGTGTTCGACGTGCAGCGGCCGGCCGGGCCGGCACCAGTCGGCGACGAGCCGGGCGAAGCGGTCGCCGCCCTCGCGGTACGGGGCGAACCGGGGATCGCCCTCGGCGGCCTCCAGCAGCAGGGCCAGGTAGTCGTTGACGTAGGCGACCCGGTCGCCGCCGAGGCGCCGCTCGACGTCGGCCCGGGCGAGCGGCACCCCGAGGGCCTGCGCCCGGTCGGTCCAGGTGCGCCACCAGGCCAGTTCGGCGTCGTGGACGCGCCCGATCCGCTGCCGGAACGGTTCGTCGCCGGGGTCGACGAAGTAGGCCAGGCAGTGGGTCTCCTCGCCGCGCCAGCTGGTGGTGATCTCGCAGGCCGGTACCACGGTGAGGCGCCCGCCGGCGGCCCGCTCGAAGGCGGCGACGCCCGCGAGGGTGTTGTGGTCCGTCACGGCGGCCACCCGCAGGCCGGCCTCGACGCACCGCCGGGCCAGTTCGGCCGGCGCCTCGTCGCCGTCCGAGTGCCGGGTGTGCAGGTGCAGGTCGACCGGGGTGGCCAGGGTGGCGGGCACGCCCCGCATCAGCAGGCCCCCCGCATCGGCTGGATCCGCATCAGCAGGCCCCTCGCATCAGCGGGCTCCGGGCAGGGTGCGCCGCCAGGAGGCGGCCAGCCAGCGCTCGTACTCGGGGCCGGACGGGTCGTCCACGACGAGGCAGAGCGGCTCGATGATCCGCCCCGCGCCGCCGGCCAGGCCGCCGTGCAGCATGGTCAGGTTGTGGCCGAGCAGCAGGTCGCAGTGCTCGCCCGGGGCGAGCACCTCCCAGCGGCGGCGGAACCGCGTCCAGGTCAGGCCGGTGGCCATGAGCACCTGGTGGCAGAAGAGCCGGGTCGCCTCGCCGCGGCACTCGCCGCACGGACAGCCGTGGGCCAGCGGCACGGCGGCGGGGAAGCGTCGGCGCTCCTCCTTGGTCAGCACGGCCTCGCCGTGGTGGAAGGACAGGCCGTGCCAGAGCGGCTCCTCCAGTCCGAGCATGGCGCCCACCGAGGGGTAGGCGCAGCCGTGTTCCGGCTGGCGCTCCAGGCCGCGGGCCAGGTTGTCGCCGAGCCAGCGCGCCGCCGTGGCCGCGGCGTCCGGCCCCCGGTCGATGCCGCGCCGCTCCAGCACGTCGTCGATCACGCCGAGCCAGTCGTAGTACGTGGTGACGCTCAGCCCCTCGCCGACCTCGGGCAGGAAGATGCCCTGGTACATCTTGTGCGCGGGGGTGGTGGTGTACCCGGAGTCGCCGTAGGTGCGCCGGGCCGGGTCCCAGTCGGGGTCGTCCTGGAGACTGGGCGTCAGGTACGAGCAGTGCTGGCCGTCGTGGTGGGGCAGCAGGGTCCGGGTGGTGAAGCCCTCGGGCACGTGGGTCTGCTGCGTCCGGTCGACCTCCAGCCGCATCCGGGCGGGGGCGCCGCGGGCGATCAGCGTGGTGCGGACGCGTTCGACGATGGAGGTGGACAGCCGCCGGCTGTCCTCGACCCCGAGCCGCAGCCGGCCGATCCGGAAGACCGCCCAGCCGGTCCGGTGGATGACCTCGACCGCCTCGGCGGCGAGGGCGTCCAGCGCCCGCTCGCGCTCGGCGGGGGCGTCGGAGAGCAGCGGGGTGCAGTCGAACCGTGCTTCGTGGGAGGTGAATCTCACCGGTGCTCCTGGGGTGCGGAGGGGGTGCCGGGGGCCCAGGGCGCGAGTTCGGCCGGGGCCACGTCGGTGCGGAACAGGAACTCGAAGAGCAGTCGGGCGGCGATCTGCGCGGTGCCGCCGGACGGGTCGTAGCGGGGCGCGATCTCGGCGATGTCGACGGCGCCGACGGGCAGCGCCCGCAGCTCCTCGTAGACGTCGAGGAGGTCGCCGATGCCGATGCCGCCCATGGTGACGTGCCCGGTGCCGGTCGCGGCGGCGCTGTCGAGCACGTCGATGTCGAGGGAGACGTAGACGGTGTCGCAGCGCGAGCCGAGGTCCTCGATCACCGGGCGCAGGGCCGCGGCGGCGCCGTCCCGGGTGATGGAGGAGCCGGGTACGACGTGGAAGCCGCTGTCGAGCAGGCCGCGGAACTGGTCGTACTTGGTGACGTCCCCGACGCCGACGAAGGCGATGTCCTCCGGTCGCATCCGCGGGATCTCGCTGATCCGGCGGGAGTTGGAGCCGTGGTACAGCGGACCGTGCAGGGCGCTCCAGTTGCCGAAGTCGAAGTGGTGGTCGATGTTGATGAACCCCACCCGGCCGGCGCCGCGGTCGAGCCGTCCGGCGCGGAAGCCGGCGAAGGTGGGGAAGGTGCAGGAGTGGTCGCCGTTGAGGAAGATCAGGCGCGGGGCGTTGCAGCTCAGGCGGCGGCTCTCGGCGGCGACGGCCTGGAAGGTCTTCACCGTGTCGGTCGGGTAGATGTGCAGGTCTCCGGCGTCCGCGACGCTGGGCGCGTGGTAGCGGAAGGTCTGCCCGGTGCGGGTGTCCAGCATCCGCCACTGGCCGAGGCTGGTGAGGTAGCTGGAGAAGACCAGGCTGGCCTGGCGGATCGCCCGCGGCCCCTCCGCGGCGCCCGGGCGGGAGCTGGCGGTGGCGTCGTAGGGCACGCCGGACACCACCCAGCCCGTCTCGCCGACGTCCACCTGCTCGGCGGTGGTGGTGGGGGCGCCGAACAGGGTGCCGACGCCGGCCCAGCCCGGCAGCGGGTCCTGCTCGAAGTCCTCGGGCTTGACGCTGTTCCGGAGCGCTTCGAAGTCGGGGAGCTCGGTCATGTCAGTCCTCCTGCACGGCGGACGCGGCGGGCACGCCGGGCGCCGTGGGTGCGGTGGGCGCGGCGGGCGGGGTGGGCGCGGCGACGGGCAGCGGGGCACGGATGACGTCGTGCGCGGCGGCGATCTTCTCCTGGAACAGGTCCCAGCTGGCCTCGGGGGACAGGTGCCGGGGCCGGTAGACGACCGGGGCGTCCTCCCGCCAGTCGGCGAAGTCCCAGTTGAAGATGCGCTCGCGCAGCCTGGGGAAGTCCGGGGTGAGCGGGTACGGCACGAAGTTGTACAGGTTGAAGAGCCACAGCGCCGATTCGTTCTCCCGCATCCAGGCGACGGTCTGGCCGTGCGCGGCCTCCGTCTCCTCGTCGAGGCCGCCCATCATGTTGAGGACGATCTTCAGCCCGGCGTCGCTGAGTTGACGGATCTTCGAAGTGTAGTCGTCCAGGCCGCGGGAGAGCTTGTTGAGCCGCTTCAGCATCTGCGAGTCGGCCGACTCGAAGCCGAGCTCCACGGCGACGACGCCGAGTTCGAGCATGGCCTCGACGATCCACTCCTTCACCTGCATCACGTGGGTCTGCACGATGAAGCGGTAGCCGGGGCGGTCGCGGAAGACGTCCAGCAGGTTGCCGACGGCCTCGCGGGACTGGCCGAAGGTCTTGTCGCCGATGTAGAAGAGCCGGGTGTCGGGGAACCGGGTGGTCAGCTCGTCCACTTCCCGGGCGAGCGCGTCCTTGGCGACCAGGGTGAGCTGCTTGCTCCAGGCGTCGCCGCAGAACGAGCACTGGTACAGGCAGCCGTGGCTGGCGTTGAGCCGCAGCAGCGGGACCCGGCCGTGGTAGCCGCCGAGGTGGCGGTAGTCCGGTGCCCAGGTGATCCGGTCGGAGACCAGGCCGGGCAGCAGGGGCTTCTCCAGGCTGCCGCCGGAGCCGGAGGCGAGTTCGACGAGGCGGCGCACGAAGCCGGCGTCGAGCTGGCCGCGGTGCACGGCGTGCACGGCGCCGTCCGGGGCGAGCGGGGCCATGTTCCCGCCGAGGACGACGCGCCGGCCGGCGTGCTCCAGCCGCTTGGCCACCTCCAGGGCGAGGCGGAGGTTCTGGGCGAGCGGGGACATCAGGACCAGGTCACCGGGGGCGGTCGCGTCCAGCAGCGGTTCGGCGCAGTTCTCCGGCTCGGCCGGGGTCCTGGACAGGTCGCGGAAGACGGAGTCGAGCCCCGCGGTGTTCAGCAGGGCGGTCAGGTGGGCGACCCACAGCGGCATCTCCCACAGGCCGTCGGTCGGGATGAAGTACTCGGGCAGCAGGGCCCGGAAGCGCCGGTCGTAGTCGTCGTAGTAGCGCGACAGGTTCGGGTCGGGGTCGTGGCTGGAGGGGAAGGGCAACTGGACGATGCAGCTCTTGGTCATGAGCGGTGCCTTCGGTCGGTGAGGGCGTGGGGTCCTCGACGTGGAGCACTCAGTGGGACCGGCGCGAGAAGACCGCACAACGCAGCTCGCTGGTGTGACGTTCTCCGTCGATGTCGAGCCAGAGGTGCTCCGGGGCGGGGAGCATTTCGCTGAACTCCAGGGGGACGGCCGTCCTCCGGGCGAGCCGGAGGACCTGCCGGACGATGAGGGGGGACTCCCAGTCGACGTAGACCGGTTTCGGCTCGCCGGGGATCTTCAGGAAGCCGTGGCGCGGCAGGCCGAGGTCGCGGCGGAGCCTGCGGGCGGCGGCGAACTCGGGGGCGTCGCCCTTGGACCGGTGGACGCCGGGGCTCCAGCCGCGCAGCGCCTCGGCGGGGATGCGCCAGCGTTCCCGGTGCAGCACGATCCGGCCGCAGCGGATGCGGGGCACGTGGTCGCGGTCCCGGTCGCGGATGCCGACCCCGCCGAAGTGCCGGGGGAAGGCGAACGGGGAGAGCGGGTCCTGGCGGATGCCGGGGCCGCCGGCCAGCGGGGCGAGCAGCTTCAGCCGGCCCGCCAGGCCGTGGGCGCGCAGCTCCATCCGGTCGGCGGTGGCCACCAGGTACAGCCGGTCGGGCCGCAGGACGTCGCCGCGGGCCTTCGGGGAGAGCCCGTACACCTCCAGGTCCGGGCAGGGGTAGGTGAGTTGGGCGCCGGTCTTGTCGGGGTGCGAGCGGGAGAGGTCGACCAGCACCTCGTCCTCGTCGAGCAGTTCCCGGTACCGGGTGTGGATCTCGTCCAGCAGCTCCGGCGCCTCGGCCTGGAGCATCGGGGCGAAGCTGGAGTGGGTGAGCGCCTCGCGCACGGCGTGGCAGTCGCCGACGACGGCGAGGAAGTCGCCGCGGGCGATCGCGGCGGCGTCCGGCGCGGCGAGCATCACGTCGGGGTTGCACAGCGCGGGCGGGGTGTCCGGGTGGCGGGCGAGGAGCTCCTCCAGCCGGGCCCGGTCGACGACGCTCTCGGGCCGGCCGTCCTCGGCGCCGTCCAGCAGCAGGGCGACGACCTCGCGGTCGAGTGCCTCGATCTCCCGGTCCACCTCCTCGCACCGCGCGGCGAGGCGCGGCTTGTCGGCGAAGAAGGCGGCGTAGAAGTCCGGCAGCGGTACGGGCGTGCCGAGGCCGAAGCGCCGTGCCGTCCAGTGCCGCAGGACCTCCAGTTCGCGGCGGATCCGCAGCCGGGGGACGAGCAGGGTCAGGTCGTAGACCGCGGACAGCTCACGGCCGATCAGCCCGGTGACGTCCGGGCCGAGGACGACGTCCTCGACCGGGCTGTACGCCTCCTCGTAGAGGATGCTCCGGTCGGCGTAGTGCCGGCCCTCGGAGCGGTTGGCCGCCGATCCGGTGACCTCCTCGAAGGCCTCCTTGAGCTCGCCGAGCAGGGCCGCGCGCCGTGCCGTGGGGCCCTCGGCGAAGCGGCGCAGCCCGTCCTCGAAGCGGCGCACCACGGCGAGGTCGGGGGAGTCCTCGGCGAGGTGCCCGGCGAGCGAGCGCAGCACGTCGGTGGACCCGATCGGGATCTCCCAGCGTCCGATCAGCCAGTCCTGGTCGACGAGTTCGGCGAGCACGTGGTCGAAGTCGAGGTCGGCCGGGCGGTCCGGGCGTTCGGCCCAGGCGGCGCGCAGCCGCGCCACCGTGCGTTCCCCGTCGCAGCGCTCCCAGAGCCAGGAGCGGTGGGTGTCGAAGGTGTCGGACTTCACGGCGACGAAGCGCCAGCCGTCCGGCATGCCGGTGGTGGACTCGAACGCGTACAGCCTGACCAGGGGGCCGTCGGCGAAGGCGAGCGGGCGCCGGCGGGGGCGCACCGTCTCGAAGGCCTCCGGCCGGGCGCTGAAGACCTCGGCCATCGCCTCGCCCGCCCAGTGGCTGAGCAGGGCGATCCGGCGCAGCGGGCCGGTGGACCAGGTGATGCCGGTGGCGGCGGTGCCCTCGGGGGCCGCCCGGGCGACGGCGAGGGGGCCGAAGTGCGAGTGGGTCTCGTTCTTGGTGGTGACCCGCTGGAGGTACATGGCGAGCAGGTCGGTCATCCGCTTGACGTGTCCGTCCGACCCGGTGCCGCCGGCGGCGATCCAGGCGGTGAACTCCTCGAAGCGGGCGTCGTTGGACAGCAGCAGGACCTGCTGGAGGGAGGGTTCGCGGAACAGGTCCACGACGGTCCGGCGGGCCCGGGCGAGGGCGGCGCCGTGCTCCTGTTCGAAGGCCTTCCAGTGGCTGTCCAGGGTCTGCACCGCGTCCTGGTAGCGCTTGGCCGAGTCCAGGGCGGCGGGGCCGAGTTCGGCTTCGAGCCGGGCGAGGTCGGCGGGCGGGAAGGGGCGGAGCATGCCGACGCCGGAGGCGAGATCGCCCCGGGTGCCGGCCTGTTCCGCGCGCAGGGCGGCCTTCAACTCCCGCCCCAGTTCGACGGCTTCGTCCCGCAGGGCGAGGACGGTGTCGGCGGCCCGGGCGGTCGGACGGTCGACGACGCGGTCCAGTAGCGAGAGCGGGTAGCCCGCGTGGCGCAGCATCGCGACCGGGGCGAGCGACCACCCCCGGCCGCCGCCCTGTGCGGGTTGCACGGTGTCCGGGCGCTGCCTCGGTTCGTCCATGATCGTCCCCTCATGGCTGACTTGATCACGACAGTTCGTGACCATACCCAGACGTCGAGAGGTCTTTCAATAACGATGTGGTCAACCCGTCGGTTTCCGGCCGGAACTGACCGGTCGACAGCCGAAACCCCGAGGTCGTGCAGCAGGGCCGGTCCATTGGGATGGCCTCGGTGGGGCTCATTCGTCCGGAAGTTGACGACGGGTCAGGCATCGGGCCGATCGTGGCGTGCGCCCTCGGCCCCGGGGCCGGACGCGCCGGAGGGGCGCCCCGGGCGGGGCGCCCCTCCGGGTGGGTCAGGACTGCGCGGCGAGCAGCGCGGCCAGCCCGTCCAGTCCCCGGTCCAGGGTGGCCGGGTCGACCTGGCTGACGGAGAGCCGCAGCTGGTGCTCCCCGCCCGCGCCCGGATAGAAGTGCGACATCGGGGTCCAGATCACCCCGTACTCCGAGGCCGAGCGTTCCAGCAGCGCGTCGTCCACCACGCACGGCACCGTGAGCACCAGGAAGAACCCGCCGCGCGGCTCGTTCCAGGTCACCCCGCTGCCGGGCGGGAAGCGCTCGGCCAGGCCCTCCAGCACCAGCGAGAGGTTGCGCCGGTACAGCGCGGCCACCTCGGTGTTGGCGGCCCGCAGGCTGTGGCCGTGCTCCAGCAGCGCGCCGCCGATCACGGCCTGGGCGATCGGCGAGGTGTTCACCGTGGTCATACTCTTGATCATGCCGAGCAGGTCGGCGAACAGCTCGGTGCCTCCCCGCCCGTCCGCCACCAGCTGGTCCGCCACCACGTAGCCGACCCGGGCGCCGGGCAGGGCCGTCTTGGCGAAGGAGCCGAGGTGGACCACCCGCCGCTCGGTGTCCAGCGCCTTGAGCGAGGGCAGCCGCTCGTCACCGGCGAAGACGCAGTACGGGTTGTCCTCCAGCAGCAGGAAGTCCTCCTCGGCGGCCAGCGCCAGCAGCTCCCGGCGCAGCTCCAGCGGCAGGCTGGCCCCGCTCGGGTTGGCCACGTCCGGCACCAGGTACAGCGCCCGCGGGCGCAGGCCCTCGGCGCGGGCGGCGGCCAGCCGGCGGCGCAGGTCGGCGAGGTCCACGCCGTCCGGGCCGTCGGCCACCGCCCGCACCGGCAGGTCGGCGAGCAGCGCCGCGCCGGTCAGGCCCACGTAGGTGGGGGAGACGGCCAGCACCACGTCCTCGGGGCCGCGGCGCAGCGCCCGCAGCACCAGGAACATCGCCTCCTGGCAGCCCACCGTCACCACGATCGACTCGGCGGGCACCTCGATGCCCTCGTCCGTGGCGAGGTGGGTGGCGATCAGGTCGTGGATGATCCCCTTGGTCCGCCCGTACTGGAGCACCTGGCGGCGGGCCGCCTCCTCGCTCAGCCCGCGCTCGGTGCGCAGGTGGTCGAGGTAGCGGTCCAGGTGGCGGTGGACGGCGTCCAGCTCGAAGAACTGCTCGGCCGGGCGCCCGGCCGCGAAGGAGACCGCCTCCGGGTAGCGGATGGAGATCTCGTTGAGCAGGTTCATCGAGGTCATCGCCGGGTCGGCGAGGGAGGTGTGCAGGCCCGCCAGCAGCAGGTCGTGCGGTGCGGCGATGGTGGTCACGGGGTGCTCCAGGTGGTGCCGGGCAGGGTGGTGGTGCGCAGTTCGGCGGCGGCCCGCAGGTCGGCGCAGCCCGCGAGGCCGAGCGCGTGCCGCAGCTCGGCGGCGAGCAGGTCGAGGACCTCGGTGCAGCCC
Source organism: Kitasatospora sp. NPDC054795 (assembly GCF_053611565.1). Taxonomy (NCBI): domain Bacteria; kingdom Bacillati; phylum Actinomycetota; class Actinomycetes; order Kitasatosporales; family Streptomycetaceae; genus Kitasatospora; species Kitasatospora sp. NPDC054795. The sequence goes on along the minus strand of NZ_JBSHAP010000056.1, from coordinate 37,932 downwards.
GCCTCGCCGCCGGCCGCCAGGCCCCAGATCAGCGGGCGCCCGAGCAGGACCCCGGAGGCGCCGAGGGCCAGCGCGGTGAGCACGTCCGAGCCGCCGCGCACCCCGCTGTCCATCAGCACCTGGCAGTCCTCGCCGGCCAGCGCCTCGGCGACGGCCGGCAGGACCGTCACCGCGGGCACGGCCCGGTCGAGCTGGCGGCCGCCGTGGTTGGAGACCACCACGGCCGCGGCGCCGATCCCGGCGGCCCGCCGCGCGTCGGCCGGGTCGAGCACGCCCTTGACCACCAGCGGCAGTTCGGTCTCCCCGCGCAGCCATTCGAGATCGGCCCAGGTGACGCCGGGGGAGAGCAGTTCGGCGGTGTGCGCGGCCACCGCCGAGACGGCGGCGGTGGACTCGTGCGCCCGCCCGGCCGCGCCGCCCTCCAGCAGCGCCGCGCGGACGTCGGCGGGCAGCGCGAAGGCGTTCCTGGCGTCGCGCAGCCGGCGGCCCATGTACGGGACGTCGGCGGTGACCACCAGGGCCTCGCTGCCGGCCTCCTCGGCGGCCCTGACCAGGTCGAGCAGCCGGCCGCGGTCGCGCAGCCAGTACAGCTGGAACCAGAGCGTGGCGCCGGTCCCCGCCAGCTCCTCGAAGCCGACGCTGCTGAGCGTGCCGACGGTGAACGGCACGCCCGCGGCCGCGCAGGCGCGGGCCGAGGCCAGCTCGCCCTCCGGGTGGAACAGCCGGTGGTAGGCGACGGGCGCCACCGCCACCGGCAGGGCCGCCCGGCTGCGCACCAGGGTGGCGGTGGTGTCCCGGGTGCTGACGTCGGTCAGCACCCGGGGCACCAGGCCCACCCGGTCGAAGGCGGCCCGGTTGGCGGCGAGGGTCAGTTCGCGTTCCGCGCCGCCCTCCAGCCACTCCCAGACCTCGGGCGCGAGCGCGGCCCGGGCCCGGTCGGCGTACTCCGCGACGGACAGCACCGGGCGCCCGGCGGCCGGGCCGGCCGGTGGAACGCTACGGACGGACGCGCTCATCCGGCCACTTCGCCGGCGTTGCGCTGCAGCTCCACGGCCTCGTAGAGGGCGCGGATGTTGTTGCTGCCGAAGTTGCGGGCCCGGATGCGCTCGATCACCTCGAAGAAGTAGGTGTTCCGCGGGTGCTGGGAGCGGGTGAAGATCTGGAACAGCTGGCCGTCGTGGTCCTGGTCGACCAGCAGGTTCAGCTCGCGCAGCTGCTCGAAGGAGTGCCGCAGCGGCGTCAGGCGGTCGGGCAGCGCGTCGTAGTAGGTCTGCGGGGTGCGCAGGAACGGCACGCCGCGCTCGGCCATGGTGGCGACGGAGTGCACCGCGTCCTCGGCGGCGAAGGCGACGTGCTGGACGCCGGCGCCGCCGTGGCCGGTCAGGAAGGAGGCGATCTGGCCGCCCGCGTCCGCGGTGAGCGGCTCGATCAGGGTGAGGGTGACGCTGCGGTCGGCGCTCTGCACGACGGCCGAGTCCATGCCGAGCGTGCCGACCTCGACCCGCTCCTCGAAGATCGTCCGGAAGCCGAAGACCTCGCGGTAGCGGTGCTCGGTCTTGCGCAGCTCGCCGAACGGGATCAGGACCGCGAAGTGGTCGACGGAGTGCAGGCCGACCTCGCCCTCGCCGGTCGGCTCGGCCGGGTCCGGCAGGCCGGGGAGGCGGCCGGCGGGGACCTCGGGGCCGCGCTCGACCAGGGTGTGCACCACGTCGCCGAAGGCGTCGACCACCGCGGTGACGCAGCCGTCCGCGGCCTGCGGCTCGCGCAGGGCGGCGGCGCCGCGGGCGGTCAGCGTGCGGAACGCGTCGGCGGCGTCCGGCACCCGCAGGCCGAGGGCGCCCACGCCGTCGCCGTGGCGCTCCAGGTAGTCGGTGGCGGGGTGGCCGGCGGCCAGCGGCTGGGTGATCAGCAGCCGGATGCCGGACTGGCCGACCAGCGCGGACAGGCAGCGCTCGGCGCTGTCGCCGCGCTCGGTCGGCGGGACGAGCAGCTCGAAACCGTACTCCGTGGTCAGCTTGGCGGTCTCGGCGCCCACGTCGGCCACGTAGAACTCGACGTGGTCCAGCTCGACGGGGATCGGGGTGACGGCGGGCGAGGAACGGTCGGTCATCTGAGGAGCTCTCTCGTGAGGAGGAACGGGAGGGTGCTGAGGGGCGATCGGGCGGGCGGACGTGCTCGGCGGTGCGGGTGCGCGCGGCGGTGGTGCGGGAGTTCGGGTGGTGCGGACGTTCGGGCGGTGCGACGTTCACGTGGTGCGGAGTTCGGGCGGGCGGGCCGGTGGGCCGGCCGGGGCCGGTCAGGTGGGCTGGAGGTCCTTGGCGTCCTCCGGCTCGGCCGGGCCGTCGCCCTCGGACGCGCCCTCGGGCTCCGGCGGCTCCGTCGGGGCCTCCGGCTTGCCGATCAGGTGGGCGGCCGCGAGCAGCGCGCCGACCACCATCACGCCCAGCACCACCCGGAAGTCCAGGGCGGCCACCAGACCGGAGCCGACGCCCACGGCCAGCGCCTGCGGCGCGGTGAGCGAGAGGTTGACGGCCGCCTGGGCGCGCCCCATCAGCTGCGGCGGGGTGGACGCCTGGGCGGCGGTGGCGAGCCCGACCAGGGCGGCCGGGATGCCCGCGCCCGCGATCACCAGGCCGGCCGACACCACGTACAGCGACGGGGCCAGCAGCAGGACGATGCCGAGGCCGAACACCGCCGATCCCGCCATGACCGTCCGGCGCGGTCCGAGCCGGCCGATCAGCAGACCGCCGACCACCGAGCCGACCAGCGCGCCGACCGCCTCGGTGGTCTCCAGGACGCCGAGGAACTGCGGCGAGCGGTGCAGCCCGTGCTGGGTCAGCGCGAACAGCACCGGCTGGAGCAGGCTCAGCACGAAGCCGGCGCCGGCGGTGGCCACCACCAGCGGCCGCAGCCCGACCGAACCGCGCAGGTGGACGAAGCCCGCCAGCACCTCGGTGCGCCAACGCAGGCCCGAGGGCTCCGGCTTGACCTCCGCCACCCGCAGGGTGAGGAAGCTCAGTGCCGCCAGCAGCAGCACGGCGAGGTCGGCCACGGCCACCACGTGCCCGCCGAACCAGCCGTAGAGCCCGGAGCCGAGCAGCGGTGCCACCAGCGTGGTGCCGGCCCGGGCGCTCTGGGTCAGTCCGGCCGCCGCGCCGAAGTCCTGACGCTCCGTCAGGATGCTGCGCAGCAGCGCGCTCTGCGCCGGGGCCAGGACGGCCCCGGCCAGACCGCAGACCGTGGCGGTGCAGTAGATGATCCAGACCGTGTCCCGGCCGTCGACCAGCAGCAGCGGCAGCAGCGACACCGCCACCGTCAGGTTGACCCCGACCAGCAGCGGCTTGCGCCGGACCCGGTCGGCGAGCAGGCCGCCGAGCGGCAGCAGCAGCAGGGGCGCGGAGAAGCAGAACAGCACCAGACCGGCGGCGGAGTTGCTGCCGGTCAGCACCTTGGCCCAGATGCCGAGGGCGATGGAGAGGGCGCTGTCACCGAGAACGGACAGGGTCTGCCCGGCGAGGTAGCGCCGGAACTCCGGGCGGGCCAACAGCGGGTGCATGGCGGTTCCTTCGCTGCGCCGACGGCGCTTCGGGGTGTGCGGGGGTGTGCGGTGGAACGGGGTGGTGCGGGGCCGTGCGGTGGTGCGGTGGAACAGGGCCGTGCGGTGGTGCGCCGGTGCCGGGGCGCCCGCCGGCGCCCCGGGGGCCGGGGGTGCGCCCTGACGCACGCGGGGTGCTCGGGGCGCCGGGCGGTCAGGGTGCGACGGGGTGGGCCGGGGCGAGCGGTGCGACGGCGGCGAAACCCTCGATCACCGCGTCGTTGGCATCCTTCTCGCCGATGGCGACCCGGATGCCCCGGCCGGGGTAGTACCGGACGGCGACGCCCAGGCGCTCCAGCTCCGCGCGCAGCGGGAGCTGGTCACCGGGGGCGTCGACCCACAGGAAGTTGGTGACGCTGGGCGCCACCGTCCAGCCGAGCCGCAGCAGTTCGGCCTCGGTGCGCTCCCGCTCCGCGGCGATCTCGGCGATCCGGCGCGCCATCTCGTCCTCGGCGGCGACGGCCGCGAGCAGGCCCGCCTCCTGGAGCCGGTTCACCGCGTACGGCACCTGGTGGTCCCGCACCCGCCGGGCCACCGACTCCTCCGCCAGCGCGTAGCCGATCCGCAGCGCGGCGATGCCGTGGGACTTGGACAGGGTGCGCAGCACCACCAGGTTCGGCCACTCGGCGATCCGGGCCGGGACCTCCGGGGCCTGCCAGTCCCGGGCGAAGTCGACGTAGGCCTCGTCGAGCAGGATCAGCGCGGTGGACGGCACCCGGCGGAAGAACTCCGTCAGCTCGGCCCAGGAGTAGACCGTGCCGGTCGGGTTGTGCGGGTTGCACAGCACGACGATCCGGGTGCGCTCGTCCATCCGCTCGGCCATCGCCGCCAGGTCGTGCCGGGCGTCGGGGCCGAGCGGGACCGGCCGGGCCTCGGCCCGGGCGATCTCGCAGAACAGCGGGTACGCGTCGAAGCAGGGATCCGAGTGCACCACGTTGTCGCCGGGCTCGACCACCGTGTGGAAGAGGTCCAGCGCCACGCCCGCCGAGCCGTGGCCGACCACGACCTGGCCGGCCGGGACGCCCTGCCAGTCGGCGACGATCCCGGCGATCCGCTCCGGCCGGAAGTCCGGGTAGCGGTGCAGGTCGGCACTGGCCTCGGCCAGCGCGGCCAGCACCGACGGCAGCGGCGGGTACGGGTGCTCGTTCTGTGCCAGCAGGTGTCTGGCGGTCGACGGGGCGGCCATCAGTCGGCCTGGAGGACGTAGAGCCAGGAGTGCGGGGTGGCCAGCGCCTCGACGCGGTCGATCCGCAGGCCGGCGTCGGTGAAGAGGGTCTCGTAGGTGGCCTTGGTGTGCAGCGGGACGCCCATCATCGCGTGCGCCAGCTCGAAGCCGACCGAGAAGACCGGCTGGGCGCCGTCGGAGGTGCCCGGGTCGCGCAGCATGGTGTCGCCGAGGACGAAGGTGCGGGCCTTCGGGAAGGCCTCCCGCATCCGGGTGAAGATCGAGGAGCGGGTGGCCGGGTCGGCCAGCAGGTCGTGCAGCAGGAAGAAGCTGATCACGGTGTCGACCTCGGCCACCTCGGCGGCCTCGGCGTCGTTGTCGATCTGGGTGCCGAGCAGGCCCAGGACGTCCGCGCGGACGGCGGTGACCCGGTCCTGCATGCCGGCCTCGACGATGTCGCGGCGGGCGATGTCGGTGGCCGGGCGGCTGATGTCGATGCCCAGGCCCCGGGTGCCCTCGCGCTGCGAGACCACGCGGCGCACCCGGGCGGAGGTGCCGGAGCCCAGGTCGGCGATGGTGCGGAAGTCGATCCCGCTGAGCACGTCGGTCAGCTGCGCGGCGAACAGCGACTGGTCGCACTGGGCGGAGCCGAGGGCGACCATCGCCTCGTCGCGGAAGACGTCCTGGTCGTAGCGGTGGGTGCCGGCGCTCAGGTGGCCGGCGCGGCCGAACACGTCGTGGTAGCCGCCGACGGCCCAGGTGAAGTAGCCGCGCGCGGCGGCGATCTCCAGGCCCGCCTCGGTGGGCAGGTAGGCGTCGCCGTCGGCCTTGAGGTAGCCGTAGTCGGCGGCGGCGCGCAGCACGGCCTCGGTGCGGGCGGTGTCGCCGGCCCGGGCGGTGGCCTCGGCGGCCGAGAGCGGCTCGCCGCGCCCGATCGTCTCCAGCAGGCCGATCCGGTCCAGCGCGAAGATCACGTTGGCGGCGATGAAGCCGTTGTAGGCGTCGGTCGAGGTGATCGGCGACGGGGTGATGCCACGCCAGGTGTCGGGGATGGCCGCAGTGGTCATGGTGGTGTCCGTTTCTCGGTGGGCGGGCCGGGTGCGGCCCGCGTGGTGTGCGCAGGTCGGTCGCCTGCGGTCGGTAGGGGTGTCGAGTCGGTGGTGCGGGCGGGTCAGGGAGTCAGGTGGGCGGCGAGCACCGGGCCGATGACGGCGAGCGCCTCGGAGCCCGTCATCGCGCCGTGGGTGCTCGGCACCTCGTGGACGTCGAGCCGACCGCCCAGGTGCGGGCGCCAGCTCTCCGGGTCGGGGGCGTCGGCCGGACGGTCCTTGGCGGCGGTGAAGAACACCGCGTCGCCGTCGTAGCCGGGCAGCGGGAGTTCGTGGGACAGCTCGGCGTTGGACTGGAAGACCGAGACCACCCGGGCCACCCCGGCGCCGCTGAGGCCGGCGAGCGGGCCCTCGCCGCCCCGGACGAGCGCTGCGTAGCCGTCCTCGTCCGCGGGCCAGGCGGTGATCTCCCCGGCCGGGTGGCCGAGCGAGTCGAGGATCACCGCGAGCTGCGCCGGGTCGTCCCGCCACTGCTCGGGCCCCGGCTCGCCGGTGCCCGGGTAGGCGTCCAGCAGGGCCAGCAGCCGGACCTCCTCGTCCTGTTCGCGCAGCAGCGCGGCGATCGCGTGGGCGACGGCCCCGCCGAAGGACCAGCCGAGCAGGGCGTACGGGCCCTCGGGGCGCACGGAGCGGATCTGCGCCAGGTAGGTGCGGGCCAGGTCCTCGACCGAGGCCGGGTGCGCGGTCGGGTCGGCCAGGCCGGGGGCCTGGAGTCCGTAGATCGGCTGCTCGGCGTCGAGGTGGCGCAGCAGGCCGGTGTAGACCCAGCTGATGCCGGCGGCCGGGTGGACGCAGAACAGCGGCGGGCGCGAGCCGCGGGTGCGGATCGGCAGCAGGACGGGGAAGCTCTCGGCGGCCGGGCCCTGGGCGAGCCGCTCGGCCAGCCGGGCGACGGTCGGCGCCTCGAACAACGTGCGGACGCCGATCTCGTCGCCCTCGCCGACCAGTTCGCGCAGGCCCGCGACCAGCCGGCTGGCCAGCAGCGAGTGCCCGCCCAGCTCGAAGAAGTTGTCGTCCACGCCGACCTTCTCCAGCCCGAGCAGATCCGCGAACAGGCCGCAGAGCAGTTCTTCCCGGGGCGTCGCGGGTGCCCGCCCGGAGCCGAGCCAGGCGGTGTCGGGGACCGGCAGGGCCTTGCGGTCGACCTTGCCGTTGGCGGTCAGCGGCAGGGCGTCCAGGGCGACGATCGCCGAGGGCACCATGTAGTCCGGCAGGGTCGCGCCGACGTGGGCCCGCAGGGCGGCCTGGTCGACCGCGTGCCCGGGGCGGGCGACGGCGTAGCCGACCAGCCGGCGGTCGCCCGGGCGGTCCTCCCGGACCAGCACGAACGCCTGGGCGAGGGAGGGGTGCCGGGCGAGCACGGCCTCGATCTCGCCGGGCTCGATCCGGAAGCCGCGGATCTTGACCTGGTGGTCGGTGCGGCCCAGGTACTCCAGGCTGCCGTCGGCCTGGCGGCGGACCAGGTCGCCCGAGCGGTACATCCGGCTGCCGGGGGCGCCGTACGGGTCGGCGACGAAGCGCTCGGCGCTCTGGCCCGGCCGGTTGAGGTAGCCGCGGGCCAGGCCGGCGCCCGCGATGTACAGCTCGCCCTCGACCCCGGCCGGGACGGGCTGGAGCGCCGCGTCCAGGACGTAGAGCCGGGTGTCCGGCACGGGCCGGCCCATCGGCGGGGCGGTCCGGCCGCTGAGCGGGCTGCTCATGCTGGCGCAGACGGTCGACTCGGTCGGGCCGTAGGCGTTGACCATCCGCAGCCGGGCCGACCAGTGCTCGACCAGGTCGGGCGGGCAGGCCTCGCCGGCGACCACCAGGGTGGCGCCCTGCGGCAGCGCGTCCGGGGCCAGCACGGCGAGCGCGGTCGGCGGCAGGGTCAGGTGGGTGACGCCCTGTTCGGCGATCAGGTCGGTCAGCGAGGGGCCGGGCAGCAGTTGGTCGGCGTCGCCGAGGACGGCCCGGGCGCCGGTGAGCAGGGCCATGCCCAGCTCCCAGACGGCCGCGTCGAAGGACGGCGAGGCGAACAGCAGCACCCGGCTGTCGGGGGTGACGGCCAGGCCCCGGCGCTGGCCCTCCACCATGGCGGCGAGGCCGGTGTGGGTGACCACCACGCCCTTGGGGCGGCCGGTGGAGCCCGAGGTGTAGATGACGTACGCGGCCGAGTGCGGGGTGATCGCGGTGCCGGTGAGGTCGTGCGCCGGGTGGCCGGAGGCGTCCAGGTCCTCGATCAGCAGCCGCGGGACGGTGCTGTCGGCGAGCAGGCCGTCGGCCAGCGCCTTGCTGGTGAGGACCAGCGCGGGCCGGGCGTCGTCCAGCATGTAGGCGATCCGGTCGGCCGGGTAGCGCGGGTCCAGCGGCTGGAAGACCGCACCGGCCTTGAGCACGGCGAGCTGGGCGACGATCAGCTCGATCGAGCGCTCCAGGGCGATCGCGACGAACCGCTCGGGGCCCGCGCCGTGCTCGATCAGCAGCCGGGCGAAGCGGTTGGCGCGCTCGTTGAGTTCGCCGTACGTGACCTGCTCGGTGCCGAAGGAGAGCGCGACGGCGTCCGGGCGGGCGGCGGCCTGCGCCTCGAAGAGCGCCGGGAAGGTGCCGGGCGGGAGGTCCTCCCGGGTGTCGTTCCAGCCGGTGAGCAGCTGCTCGCGCTCCTCGGGTGCCAGCACCTCGACCCGGCCCGCGGACTGGTCCGGGTCGGCCAGCACCGCGCGCAGGACGCGCTCGAAGCGGGCGGCCGTCGCCTCGGCGGTGGACCGGTCGAACAGGTCGACGGCGTACTCCACCGTCAGGCCCAGCCCGGCGGGCGCGCCGTCCGCGTCGAAGCTCTCGCTGAAGGCGAAGGTCAGGTCGAACTTGGCGAGGTCGGAGTCCAGTTGCTCGACCCGGCCGGGCAGGCCGCCGAGGCTGATCCCCCCGGCCTCGCCGCCGGAGGTCAGCATCACCTGGCACAGCGGGTGGCGGGCGGTCGAGCGCACCGGGTTGAGCAGCTCGACCAGCCGCTCGAAGGGCACGTCCTGGTGCTCGAAGGCGTCGAGGGTGGCGACCCGGACGCGCTCCACCAGCTCCCGGAAGCTCGGGTCGCCGGAGGTGTCGGTGCGCAGCACCAGGGTGTTGACGAAGAACCCGACCAGGTCCTCCAGCGCCTCGTCGGTGCGCCCGGCCACCACGGTGCCGATCGGCAGGTCGGTGCCCGCGCCGATCCGGCTCAGGGTGGTGGCCAGCGCGGCCTGCATCACCATGAACACGCTGGCCCGGCTCCGCTGCGCCAACTCGGCCAGGGAGGCATGCAGTGCGGCGTCCGTCCGGAGTTCCACCGCGGCGCCCCGGCGGCTGGGGGCGGCGGGGCGGTGGCGGTCGAAGGGGAGCGTCAGCTCCTCCGGGAGGTCGGCCAATGTGCGCTGCCAGTAGGCGAGTTGCTTGCTCAGCAGGGCGCTGGGCCGCTCGTCGGTGCCGAGCAGCTCGTGCTGCCACAGGGTGTAGTCGGCGTACTGGACCGCGAGCGGCCGCCAGTCGGGGGCGGCGCCGGCGAGGCGGGCCCCGTACGCCTCGGCGAGGTCGCGCAGCAGCGGGACCACGGACCAGCCGTCGGTGGCGATGTGGTGCATCAGCACCAGCAGGACGTGCTCCTCGCCGGGCAGCGAGAGCAGGGTGGCGCGCACCGGCAGGTCGCGGGCGAGGTCGAAGACCTGCGACCCGGCCTCGGCCAGCGCCCGCGCGAGCTCCTCCTCGCCGTCCACCGACACGGTGTGCAGGGGGAGTTCGGGGGCGTCCAGGAGCAGCTGGTGCGGCTGCCCGTCGGTGGTCGGGTAGACGGTGCGCAGCACCTCGTGGCGGTCGAGCACGTCCGCCAGGGCCGTGCGGAGCGCGTCGGCGTCGACCGGGCCGGTCAGCCGGACCGCGCACGGGGTGTTGTAGAGCGCGCTCGGGCCCTCGAACTGGTCGATGAACCAGAGGCGTCGCTGCGCGGGGGAGAGCGGGACGCGCTCGGGCCGCTCGACCGGCCGCAGGGCCGGACGGGCGGCGCCCGGGGCGGGCAGGACGGCGGCCAGCGCGGCCACGCTGGGGGCGTCGAACAGGGCCCGGACGGGCAGTTCGGCGCCGAGCGCGGTACGGACCCGGCTGACCAGCTTGGTGGCGAGCAGCGAGTGGCCGCCCAGGTCGAAGAAGCTGTCGTCGATCCCGATCCGGTCCAACCCGAGGACGTCGGTGAACAGTTCGCACAGCGCCCGCTCGGTGTCGGTGCGCGGGGCGCGGCCCTCGCCGGCCCCGGTCCAGTCGGGGGCGGGCAGGGCGCGGCGGTCGACCTTGCCGTTGGCGGTCACCGGGAGGGCGTCGAGGACGACCACGGCGGCCGGGAGCATGTAGCTGGGAAGGCTGTCGGCGACGGCGGCGCGCAGCTCGGCGGGATCGCCCTCGCCGGTGGCGTACACCACCAGGCGCTTGTCGCCCGGCTGGTCCTCGCGGACCACGGCGAAGGCCTGGCCGACGGCCGGGAGGGCGGTGAACGCGCCCTCCACCTCGCCGAGTTCGATCCGGAAGCCGCGGATCTTGACCTGGTCGTCGGCCCGGCCGAGGAACTCCAGCACGCCGTCGGCGGTCCAGCGGACCAGGTCGCCGGTGCGGTACATCCGGCTGCCGGGCTCGCCGAACGGGCAGGCCGTGAAGCGCTCGGAGGTCAGGCCGGGGCGCCCGACGTAGCCGCGGGCCAGGCCGGCCCCGGCGAGGTACAGCTCGCCCGCCACGCCGACCGGCACCGGTCGCAGCGCGGTGTCCAGTACGTACGGCCGGGTGTTGTTCAGCGGGCGCCCGATCGGGACCACGGCGGGGACGGGCCCGCCCGGGCTCATGGTGAAGGTGGTCTTGATGGCGGTGGTCTCGGTGGGCGCGTACACCGCGACCACGTCGGTCTCCGGGCAGACCCGGTGGAGCCGGCGCACGGACTCCGGCGGGACGACGTCGCCGCCGGTCCACACCTGCCGGACGTTGCGGAAGGCGGCCGGGTTCTCGTCGGCCATCAGCCGCAGCAGGCCGGACGGGGCCTGGACCAGGGACACCTCGTGGGTGGTGATGGTCTCGGCGAGGCGGCGGATGTCCAGCTCGCCGGGGTCGGCGAGGACGATCGCCCCGCCGGTGACCAGCGGTGCCCAGATCTCGGTGGTGGAGGCGTCGAAGGCGGTGGGCGAGTGCAGCAGCACGCGCTCGTGGTGCCCGGCCCGGAAGTGCGGGTTGCCCAGCAGGTCCACCACGTTGCGGTGGGTGACGGCGACGCCCTTGGGCACCCCGGTCGAGCCCGAGGTGTACATCACGTAGACCAGCTGGCCGGGCAGGACCGGCACGTCCGGGTTGCCCGCCGCGGGGGCCTCGGCGAGCAGCGTCGCGGTGACCTCGACGGTGGCGAAGCCCTCGGTGGCGAGCACCGGGTGGCCCCGGTGGGCGGGGTCGACGAGCAGCAGGCCGGTACGGGTGTCGGCGAGGATGTGCTGGAGGCGGTCCAGCGGGTAGCGGTCGTCCAGCGGGACGTAGGTGCCGCCGGCCTTGGCGATGGCGAGGACGGCGGTGAGCAGTCCGGCGGAGCGTTCCATCAGGACCGCGACCGGCTGTTCGGTGGTCAGGCCGCGCTCCAGCAGCAGGGCGGCGAGCCGGTTGGCGCGGTCGTTCAGCTCGGTGTAGTCGAGCCGCTCGGTGCCGGAGACCAGGGCGAGGGCGTCGGGGGTGGCGGCGGCCCGGGCCTCGAACAGTCGGGGCAGGCTCCGCTCGTCGACCGGTACGGCCGGCCCGTTCCAGCCGGTGAGCAGCTGCTCGCGCTCGGCCGGGTCGAGGATCTCGATGCCGCCGATCGGCGCGTCCGGGGCGGCCGCGGCGGCGCGCAGCACGCGCACCAGCCGTTCGGCGAGGGAGACGGCGGTGGCGTGGTCGAAGAGGTCGGCGGCGTAGTCGACGGCGGCGCGCACGCCCAGGCAGGTGCCGTCGGGGGCGAGCCGCTCGACGAAGTTGAAGTTGAGGTCGAACTGGGCCTGCGCCTCGCCGACCTCGACCGGGGTGCCCGTCGCGGCGCCGAAGGCGAGGTCGCCGGCCCGCTCCGCGTTCAGGGTGACGACGGTCTGGAAGAGCGGGTGGCGGGCGGGGGTGCGGGTGGGGTTGAGGTGTTCGACCAGCCGCTCGAAGGGGATGTCCTGGTGGTCGTAGGCGTCGAGGTTGGCGCGCCGGACCCGGTCGAGCAGCTCGTGGAAGCTCGGGTCGCCGCTGGTGTCGGTGCGCAGCAGCAGGGTGTTGACGAAGAAGCCGACCAGGTCGTCCAGGGCCTCGTCGGTGCGGCCGGCGACGGGGGTGCCGAGCGGCAGGTCGGTGCCGGCGCCGAGACGGGTGTAGAGGGTGGCGACCGCGGCCTGCAGTGCCATGAACAGGCTGGCGTGCCGGCCCGAGGCCAACTCGGTGAGCGCGCCGTGCAGTTCGGCGTCGAGCTCGAAGTCGGCGGCGCCGCCGCGGCGGCTCGGCCGGCCCGGGCGCGGACGGTCGTACGGGAGTGCCAGCTCCTCCGGCAGGCCGGACAACTCCTGCTGCCAGTGGGCGAGTTGCAGAGAGACGACGCTCTCCGGGTCGTCCTCCTCGCCGAGCAGCTCGCGCTGCCAGAGGGTGTAGTCGGCGTACTGCACCGGCAGCGGCTCCCACTGCGGCCCGGTGCCGGCCAGCCGGGCCCGGTACGCCTCGGCGAGGTCGCGGAAGAGCGGGCCGACCGACCAGCCGTCGCTGGCGATGTGGTGCGTCAGCAGCAGCAGGACGTGCTCGTCCGGCGCGGGCAGGGCGTACAGCCAGGCCCGGACGGGCAGGTCGGCCGCGAGATCGAAGACCTGCCCGGCGGCCTCGTGCATCAGCGCGTGCAGCTCGGCCTCGTCGGCGACCGGCACCCGGTGCAGCGGCGGGCGCCCCTCGGCGAGGATGTGCTGGTGGGGCTGGCCGTCGGTGGTGGGGAAGACGGTGCGCAGCACCTCGTGCCGGTCCACCACGTCGCCGAGCGCCCCTTCGAGGGCGGCGGCGTCGAGCCCGCCGGTCAGCCGGAGGGCGAACGGAGTGTTGTAGAGGGCGCTCGGTCCCTCGAACTGTTCGATGAACCAGAGCCGCTGCTGGGCGAACGACAACGGGATCAAGGTCTGCCTCCGACTGGCGACGTACGGCGGTTGTGGCTGGTGGGGCTGCTCCGTCCGGTAGGGCGGAGCGGTCGTGCGGCGGGGGCGGGCCGCGCCACCGGTGGGACCGGTGGGCGGACCCGCGTCCCGCCGCCGGTCAGGCCTGGCTTCCGGGGCGGCGCATCGGCCGCAGGGCCGGGCGGGCCTTCTTCGGTGCCGGCGCCGCTTCGCCGCCGGGCAGGACGGCGGCGAGGGCGGCCACCGTGGGTGCGTCGAACAGCGTGCGGATCGGCAGCTCCGCGCCGAGGGTGGCGCGGATGCGGCTGACCAGCCGGGTGGCGAGCAGGGAGTGGCCGCCGAGGTCGAAGAACCGGTCGTCGATGCTGACCGTCGGCACGCCCAGCACCTCGGCGAACAGGGCGCAGAGCTCCCGCTCGCGCTCGGTGCGCGGGGCGCGGCCCTCGGCCGCCCCGGCGTACTCGGGCGCGGGCAGGGCCCGGCGGTCGACCTTGCCGTTGGCCGTGACCGGCAGGCTGTCCAGGACGACCACGGCGGCCGGGAGCATGTAGCCGGCGAGGCGGTCCGCGACGAAGGCGCGCAGTTCGCCGTCGGTGGCCTTGCCGGTGGCGTACACCACCAGGCGCTTGTCGCCCGGCTGGTCCTCGCGGACCACCGCGAGCGCCTGGCCGACGCCCTCGTGGGCGGTGAACGCGGCCTCCACCTCGCCGAGTTCGATCCGGAAGCCGCGGATCTTGACCTGGTCGTCGGCCCGGCCGAGGAACTCCAGGACGCCCTCCGCGGTCCACCGGGCGAGGTCGCCGGTGCGGTACATGCGGCTGCCCGGCCCGCCGAAGGGACAGGCGACGAAACGCTCGGCGCTGAGCGCCGGACGGCCGACGTAGCCGCGGGCCAGGCCGGCCCCGGCGATGTACAGCTCGCCCGCCACGCCGGCCGGCACCGGCTGCAGACCGGCGTCCAGCACGTACAGCCGGGTGTTGGCCAGCGGACGCCCGATCGGCACTGTGCTCGGCACCGCGGCGGCGTCGGGCATCGGGTACTGGGTGGCGCACAGGGTGGTCTCGGTCGGTCCGTACAGGGCCCGCACCGCGATGCCCGGGACGGCCTCCAGCACCCGGCGCACGGCCGGGGCGGAGACCACGTCCCCGCCGGTCAGCACCTCGCGCACGCCGGCGAAGATGTCCGGGTCCTCCTCCGCGATGACCCGGAAGAGACCGGCGGTGACGTGCACGTGGGTGAGCGCGTGGACCCGGACCAGCTCCCGGATGGCGGCCGCGTCCAGGTCGCCCTGCGGCGCGACGACCACCTGGCCGCCGGAGAGCAGCGGCACCCAGATCTCGTAGGTCGAGGCGTCGAAGGCGTGCGGCGCGTGGAACAGCACCCGCAGGCCCTCGTCGTGCCGCCAGCACGGGTCGGTGGCGAGCTGCACCACGTCCCGGTGGCTGATCGCGATGCCCTTGGGCTCCCCGGTGGAGCCCGAGGTGAACATCACGTACGCGAGCTGCTCCGGGTGGGGCGCGGCCCGGTGGGCGCGCCGCTCGCGCGGACCGTCGAACCAGCCCGCGGTGAGCGGCAGGACGGGGCAGGGGGCGTCGGCGGCCAGCGGGTGGTCGCGGTGGGCCGGGTCGACCAGGACGAGGGCCGCGGCCGTCTCGGCGGTGATCCCGCGCAGCCGCTCGGCCGGGTGGCGGTCGTCCAGCGGGACGTAGGTGCCGCCCGCCTTGGCCACCGCGAGGATCGCCGTCAGCAGGTCGGCGGAGCGGTCCATCAGCAGGACCACCGGCGTCTCGGCGCCGACCCCGGCGTCGGCCAGGTGGGCCGCCAGGTGCTCGGCCCGGGAGTCCAGCTCGGCGTAGCTGAGGGTGCCGTTCTGCGAGACCACGGCCGGCGCGTCGGGGGTGGCGGCGGCCCGGGCCTCGAACAGCTCCGGCAGGGTCGCGTCCGGGACGGGCGCGGCGGTGTCGTTCCAGCCGGTGAGCAGCTGCTCGCGCTCGGTCGGGTCGAGGATCTCGATGCCGCCGATCGGCGCGTCCGGGGCGGCCACGGCGGCGCGCAGGACGCGCAGCAGCCGCTCGCCGAGGGCGGCCACGGTGGCGTGGTCGAAGAGGTCGACGGCGTACTCGACCGCCACCGTCAGGCCCGCCTGCGGGCCCTGCTCGGTGAAGCGGAAGGACAGGTCGAACTTGGCCACGTCCAGCTCGAAGGGGTGCTCCGCGCAGCCCAGGTCGCCGAAGGCGTCCGGCACCGTGACCCGGCCCTCCAGCGCCACCAGGGTCTGGAAGAGCGGGTGGCGGGCGGGGGTGCGGGTGGGGTTGAGCTGTTCGACCAG
Organism: Kitasatospora sp. NPDC054795; assembly: GCF_053611565.1. Classification (NCBI taxonomy): domain Bacteria; kingdom Bacillati; phylum Actinomycetota; class Actinomycetes; order Kitasatosporales; family Streptomycetaceae; genus Kitasatospora; species Kitasatospora sp. NPDC054795. The sequence continues at coordinate 22,604 of NZ_JBSHAP010000056.1, read as the reverse complement.
CCGCTCGAAGGGGATGTCCTGGTGGTCGTAGGCGTCCAGGTCGGTGCGGCGGACCCGGTCCAGCAGCTCCCGGAAGCTCGGGTCGCCGGAGGTGTCGGTGCGCAGCAGCAGGGTGTTGACGAAGAACCCGACCAGGTCGTCGAGCGCCTCGTCGGTGCGCCCGGCCACCACGGTGCCGATCGGCAGGTCGGTGCCCGCGCCGAGACGGGTGTAGAGGACGGCGACCACGGCCTGCAGCGCCATGAACAGGCTGGCGTGCTGTGCCGCCGCCAACTCGCCGAGCGCGCCGTGCAGTTCGGCGTCGACGGCGACCTCCACCAGGCCGCCGCGGTGCCCCGGCACGGCCGGGCGCGGACGGTCGTAGGGGAGCGCCAGCTCCTCCGGGGCGTCGGCCAGGGCCCGCTGCCAGTAGGCGAGTTGCTCGGTCAGCAGGGTGCTGGGCCGCTCGTCGGTGCCGAGCAGCTCGCGCTGCCAGAGGGTGTAGTCGGCGTACTGCACCGGCAGCGGCTCCCACCGCGGCCCGGTGCCGGCCAGCCGGGCCCGGTACGCCTCGGCGAGGTCGCGGAAGAGCGGGCCGACCGACCAGCCGTCGCTGGCGATGTGGTGCATCAGCACCAGCAGGACGTGCTCGTCGTGCGGCAGCGACAGCAGGGTGGCGCGCACCGGCAGGTCGCGGGCGAGGTCGAAGACCTCCTCGCCGGCCGCGGACAGCGCGGCCCGCAGCTCCGCCTCGTCGGCCACCGTGACGTGCCGAAGGGCGAGTTCGGCGGCCTCGGTGACGAGCTGGTGCGGGCGGCCGTCGACGGTCGGGAGGACGGTGCGCATGACCTCGTGCCGGCTCACCACGTCCCGGACCGCACGCTCCAGGGCGGGCAGGTCGACGGCGCCGGTGAGCCGGACCGCGACGGGGGTGTTGTAGAGCGCGCTCGGTCCCTCGAACTGCTCGATGAACCACAGGCGCTGCTGGGCGGAGGAGAGCGGCACGCGCTCGGGGCGCTCGGCCGGCCGCAGGGCCGGACGGGCCGTCGCGGAGTCGGGCAGCGCGGCGGCCAGCAGGGCCACCGTCGGGTTGTCGAAGAGCGTGCGGATCGGCAGTTCGGCGCCGAGGCCGGCGCGGATGCGGCTGACCAGCTTGGTGGCGAGCAGCGAGTGGCCGCCGCGGTCGAAGAAGTTGTCGTCGATGCTGATCCGGGCCAGCCCGAGGACCTCGGCGAACAGCCCGCACAGGGCCTGCTCGGTGGCGTTGCGCGGCTCGCGCCCGCCGTCGGCGCCGTTGTAGTCGGGCGCGGGCAGGGCCTTGCGGTCCACCTTGCCGTTGGGGTTCACCGGCAGCTCGTCGAGGACGACGATCGCGGCGGGCAGCATGTAGCCGGGCAGCCGCTCGGTGACGAAGTCGCGCAGCTCGTCGGCCCGCACCTCGCCGGTGACGTAGGCGACCAGGCGCTTGTCGCCCGGCTGGTCCTGGCGGACCGCCACGCAGACCTGGCCGACGGCCGGGTGGGCGGTGAACGCGGCCTCCACCTCGCCGAGTTCGATCCGGAAGCCGCGCAGCTTGACCTGGTCGTCCGCTCGACCGACGAACTCCAGTTCGCCGGCGGGGGTCCAGCGCACCACGTCGCCGGTGCGGTACATCCGGCTGCCGGGCTCGCCGAACGGGCAGGCGGTGAAGCGCTCGGAGGTCAGGCCGGGGCGCCCGACGTAGCCGCGGGCCATACCGGTGCCGCCGATGTACAGCTCGCCGGCCACGCCGACCGGCACCGGGCGCAGCCCGGCGTCCAGCACGTACAGCCGGTTGTTGGGCAGCGGCCGGCCGATCGGCACGACGGCGGGCACCTCGGCGGCCGAGGTCATCGGGAAGTGCGTCGCGAAGGTGGTCGTCTCGGTCGGCCCGTAGACGTTGACCAGCCGCAGCCCGGGGCAGGTGTCCAGGACCCGCCGCATGGCGACCGGCGAGGCGATGTCCCCGCCCGTCCACACCTCGTGCAGCCCGGCGAAGGTCTCCGGGGCCTCGGCGGCCAGCACGTTGAACAGGCCGACGCTGATCCAGGCGGAGGTGGTCCGCTCGTGGCCGATCACCGCCGCCAGCTCGGCGATGCCGAGCCGGCCGGCCGGGGCGATCACCAGCTGGCCGCCGGAGAGCAGCGGGGTCCAGATCTCGTAGGTGGAGGCGTCGAAGGCGGAGGGGGCGTGCACCGGCAGCCGCTCGTGGCCGCCACCGGTGAACTGCCCGCCGAGCGCGAGGTCCACCACCGCGCGGTGGGTGATGGCGATGCCCTTGGGCACGCCGGTCGAGCCGGAGGTGTGCATCACGTACACCAACTGGTCCGCGTGCTGCGGCAGTCCGAGGTTCTCGGGGTGCTCCCCGGCGTGCGGGTCGAGCACCGTCAGCCCGGCCAGCGCGGGGTGCTCGCGGTGCGCGGCGTCGGCCAGCACCAGCCCGGCCCCGGCGTCCGCGAGGACGGTCCGCAGCCGGTCCGTCGGCTGGGCGTCGTCCAGCGGCACGTAGAGGCCGCCGGCCTTGAGCACCGCCAGGATCGCCACCACCTGGGCGGCCGAGCGGTCGATCATCAGCGCGACCGGCGTCTCCCGGACGACCCCGGCCTCGACCAGCCGCAGCGCCAGGCCGTTGGCCCGGGCGTTGAGCTGGGCGTAGGTCAGCTCGGCGTCCTCGGCGGTGAGCGCGATCGCGTCCGGGGTCGCGGCGACCCGCGCCTCGAACAGCTCGGGCAGCGAGCCCTCCGGCAGCGGGGTACTGGTGCCGCTCCAATCGGTGATCAGCTCGGCGCGCTCGGCCGCGGTCAACACCTCGACGGTGCCGACGAGTTCGGCCGGGTTGGCGACGATCCGGTCGAGCAGGGCGAGGAAGCGGTCCAGCAGGGCGCGGGCCTCGTCGGAGGTGAAGGCGTCCGGCTGGTGGTCCAGTCGCAGCTGCAGGCCGTCGCCGGGGGTGAGGGCGAGCGCCAGCGGGTAGTGGGCGCTGTCGACGTCCTCGACCAGGTGGACGCGGGTGGCGCCGCTCGGGTCGGCGTCGTCCAGGGCGGACGGGTCCGGGTAGTTGCCGTACACCGTGACGGTGTCGAACAGGCTCCCCATGCCCGCGAGTTGCTGGATCTCGGTGAGGCTGAGGTGCTGGTGGTCCAGCAGGGCGGACTGCTCGTGCTGGAGGCGCAGCAGCAGCTGGCCCCAGCTCTCCGCCTGGTCCAGGCGCACCCGCACCGGCACGGTGTTGATGAGCAGGCCCATCATCCGCTCCACGCCCGGCAGGTCGTGCGGCCGGCCGGAGACGGTGGTGCCGAACAGCACGTCCTCGCGCCCGGTGAGCCGGGCCAGCAGCACGCCCCAGGCCGCCTGGACCAGGGTGTTGAGGGTGACGCCGTAGCGGCGGGCGGTGCGGGCGAGGGCCTCGGTGGTCTCCGGGGTGAGCCCGGTGTGCAGGCGCAGCGGCAGCTGCGGGGTGGCGGCGGAGCGGCCGGGGGCGAGCAGGGTGGGCTCGTCGGCGCCGGCCAGGGCCTGCGCCCAGGCGGCGCGGGCGGCCGCGCCGTCGCGCCGGGTGATCCAGCGCAGGTACTCGCGGTACGGGGCGGCCGGGGCGAGCGGCTGCTCGAAGTACAGGCCCCACAGCTCCTCGGCGAACAGCGGGGTGGACCAGCCGTCCAGCAGGATGTGGTGGGCGGAGGCGATCAGCTGGTGGCGCCCGGGCGCGAGCCGGATCAGGGTGTAGCGCAGCAGCGGGGGGCGGTCGAGGTCGAAGCGGCGGCCGTACTCGGCGGCGGCGATCCGGGCGGCCTCCGCCGCCGGGTCGGCGTGGGCGCTCAGGTCGACGACGGTGAAGGGCAGCTCGACGCCGTCCGGGACGACCTGCACGGGCGGGCCGTCGTGCCGCTGGTGGAACGCGGCCTTGAGGTTCGGCTGGCGGGTCAGCAGCGCCTCGGCGGCGGTGCGCAGGCGGTCGGCGTCCACCGGGCCGGTGAGGTCGAAGGTCACGACCGAGGTGTAGACGTCCGCGCCGTCGGCGTCGTACGCCGAGTGGAAGGCCATGCCCTGCTGGAGCGGCGAGGTGGGCCAGACGTCGACCAGGCGGGCGGGGGCGTGGTGGGCGGCGAGCTCGTCGACCTCGCTCTGGGTGACGGCGACCAGCGGGAAGTCGGAGGGGGTGTGCCCGCCCGCGTCCGGCCGATCGGCGTGCTCGGCGAGCGCGCCCAGTGCGGCGAACCAGGCCTCGGCGAAGGCGCGCACCCGCTCCTCGGAGAGCAGCCCGGTGGCGTAGGACCACTGGGCGACCAGCAGCGGGCCCTGCGGGGTGTCCACGGTGGTGGCGTCCAGGCCGAGCACCCGGCCGAGCGCGAGGCCGGTCGCGGCGCCCTCGGACATCGCCTCGGTGCCGGCGAGCACGTCCTCGGCGGTGACGCCCTCGGGCGCGAAGCGGCCCAGGTAGTTGAACTCGATCTGCGGGTCGGCGCAGCCGGCCAGGACGGCGGCGGTGTCCGGGTTGAGGTGGCGCAGCAGGCCGAAGCCGATGCCGTTGTCCGGCACGGCGCGCAGCTGCTCCTTCACCCGGCCGAGGGCCCGGCCGAGCCCGGGGCCGGCCGCGGTGACCTCGGACCAGTCCAGTGCCCCGGGGGCGAGCCGGACGGGGTAGACGGAGGTGAACCAGCCGGCGGTGCGGTGCAGGTCGACGCCGTCGACGATCTCCTCGCGGCCGTGGCCCTCCACGGTGACCAGCACGGCGCCGTCGGGCCCGGTGGTCTCCCGGCCGCGCCAGTGACCGAGGGCCAGCGCCAGCCCGGTCAGCAGCACGTCGTTGACCTGGGCGTGGTAGGCGGCGGTGACCTTGGTGAGCAGCGCCCGGGTGGTCTCGGCGGGCAGCACGAGCCGCAGCAGGCCCTCGGTGGCGTAGGTGTCCGTGGCCGGGTCCAGCGGACGGTCGCCGAGCAGCGGGTCCGGGGTGGCCAACGCGGCCTGCCAGAGCGGGAGTTCGGCGGCCCGGCGGTCGGTGTTCGCCTCGGCGGTGAGCCGCTGGGCCCAGCGGCGGAAGGAGGTGGGCACCGGCGCGAGTTCGACGGCGCGGCCCTCGCGGAGCGCGGCGAGCGCGCCGAGCAGGTCCTCCTCGACGATGCGCCAGGTGACGCCGTCCACCACCAGGTGGTGGATCACCAGCAGCAGCTGCGAGGGCGCCTGCGGACCGGCGTCGAAGCGCACGGCCTGCACCATCCGCCCGTCCTCGGGGGACAGGCGCTCGCGGGCGGCCCCGGTCTCGGCGCGCAGCGCCTCGGCGGTGGCCGGGCCCTCGACCCGGCGCAGCACGGCGTCGGCGGGGACGGCGCCGGCCTCGGGCACGTGCAGCGTCCAGGGGCGCTCGGCGAGCGGGGAGGTGCGGGCGCGGAACAGGTCGTGGTGGTCGAGCAGGGCCTGGACGGCGGCGGTCAGGTGCTCCTGCGGGGTGCCGGCGGGCAGGGTGAGCACGGTGGACTGGTAGAAGCTCTCGACCGCGCCGTGCTGGGCGGCCAGCCAGTGCACGATGGGCGTCGGCGGCACCTCGCCGAGGCCGGCGCCGGCGGGCTCGACGACGACCGGGCCCTCCAGCGGACGGGCGATCTGCGCCAGCGCCTCGACGGTCGGGGCGAGGAACACCTCGCGCGGGGTGAGCTGGAGGCCCGCGTGCCGGGCCCGGGAGACCAGCTGGATGGCCACGATGGAGTCGCCGCCGAGCTCGAAGAAGGAGTCGGTGACGCCCACCCGGGGCAGTCCCAGCACCTCGCCGAACAGCCGGACCAGGGTGTGCTCCAGCTCCCCGGCGGGGGCGCGGCCCTCCTCCTCGCCGGCGCCGAACACCGGCGCGGGCAGGGCGCGCTTGTCGACCTTGCCGTTGGGCGTGAGCGGCAGCCGGTCGAGCACCACGACGGTGGGCACCATGTGGTCGGGCAGCCGCTCGGCGCAGTACGCGCGCAGCTCGGCCGGGTCGGCGGCGCCGACGGTGTAGCCGACCAGGCGGCGCTCGCCCGGACGGTCCTCGCGGACCAGCACCACGGCCTGGCGGACCTCGGGGTGGGCGGAGAGGGTCTGCTCGATCTCGCCGAGCTCCACCCGGAAGCCGCGGATCTTCACCTGGTCGTCGGCCCGGCCGAGGAAGTCCAGCTGGCCGTCCGGGCGGTAGCTGCCGAGGTCGCCGGTGCGGTACATCCGCTCGCCGGGCCCGCCGTACGGGTCGGCCACGAAGCGCTCGGCGGTCAGGCCGGGGCGGTTCAGGTAGCCGCGGGCCAGGTGCGGGCCGGCGAGGTACAGCTCGCCCACGGTGCCCGGCTCGACCCGGCGCAGCTGCTCGTCCAGCACGTGGATGCGCACGTCCTGGCAGGGCCGGCCGATCGGGGGCAGCTCGTCGCCGGTCAGCGGCTCGCTCATGCTGACGATGACGGTGGCCTCGGTCGGTCCGTAGCTGTTGAGCATCAGCCGGCCGCGGCCGCAGCGGGCGGCCAGCTCGCGGGAGACCGCCTCGCCGCCGCCGATCAGGGTGCGCAGCGAGGGCATCGGGAGGTCGGGCAGGGTGGAGATCATCGCGGTGGCGATGTCGGCGTGGGTGACGCCGTACTGGTCGATCAGGGCGGCCAGCGGCTCGCCGACCAGCTGGCTCTGCTCGCGCGGCAGCACCAGGGCGGCGCCGGTGGTGAGCGCCACGGACAGGTCGGAGACCGAGACGTCGAAGCTGAGCGAGGAGGCCTGGAGCACCCGGCTGCCGGGGCCGACCCCGGTGGCGGCGACCTGGGTGCCGATCATGCTGGGCAGCCCGGTGTGGGTGACGGCCACGCCCTTGGGCACGCCGGTGGAGCCGGAGGTGTAGATGACGTACGCGGTGTTCAGGGCGCTCACCGGCCGGACCCGCTCGGCGGCGGTGAACGGCGTGCCGGGCCGGGCGTCGAGGTCGGCCCGGTGCTCGGCGGAGTCGAGCAGCAGCCGGGGGGCGTCGGTCGCGGGCAGCTGCCCGGCGGCCCCGGCGGTGGTGAGCACCAGGGCGGCGCGGGAGTCGGTCAGCATGTGGCGCAGCCGCTCGGCCGGGTAGGCCGGGTCGGCGGGCAGCCAGGCGGCGCCGGTCTTGGCGACGGCGAGGATCGCGGCGACCGCCTCGGGGGACTTCGGCAGGGCCAGCGCGACGACGTCCTCGGTGCCCAGGCCGCGGGCGGCCAGCACCCGGGCCAGCCGGTTGGCGCGGGCGTCCAGTTCGGCGTAGGTGAGGGTGGTGCCCTCGGCGTACAGGGCGGGGGCGTCCGGGGTGCGGGCGACCTGGGCGTCGACCAGCTCGGTGAGGGTCGGGCGGGCGGGTGCCCCTGCGGCCAGCCGGGCGGCCAGCGCGGTGGGGGTGGGGGCGTCCGTCAGGACGGGCAGCGCCAGGCGCACGCCGAACTCGGCGTGCACCCGGGCCAGCAGCCGTTCGGCGGCGGGCCGGTCGCCGCCCAGGTCGTAGAAGCCCGCCGCGGGGTCGACCGACTCCCGGCCGAGCACCTCCGCGAACAGTCGGCACAGGACCTCGGCCGCTTCCGGCCGCTGCTCGGATCTGTGCGTCTGCTGGACCCCGGACATGTGACTCTCTCCCTTGTGCGGCTGGCCCCCGCGGTGGCGGGAGCGGCGAGCTGGGTTGACCTCGGGGCGGTCGGCCCGGGGGTCGGCGGAGCGATGTTGCGGTCGTCTCGCGGTGCTGCGGTGCTGCGGTGTGCTTGGTGTGACGGCCGTGCGGCGCGGCGGTGCGGAGGGTGGGAGTGTGCCGGGGCCGTTTCGGTGCACGCGCGTAGACGTCGGACACGGGACAGCGCCGGCGGCGTGAGGGTGCGTCGCGCGGCGGTGGGGTGCTGCGGTGGTGGGGCGGGGCGGTGTCGGCGGGTTCCGGCGGGGCGGTGGGCCGACGGCCGGGGGAGCGGCCGGACGGGCGGCGGCTCGGGCGCGGTACCGCGCCGGGTGAGCGGGCGGTGTGCTCTGTGCTCTGCGCTCGTCGCCGGGGCGGTGCGGCCGGGGGAGCGGCTGCTCGACGCGGATCCCCGTGCGGAGGCCGTGTGGTCGTTCAGGCGTCCGACGGTCGGTGCGCGGAGGCCGCGATCAGTTCTCGGACAGGTGCGCGATCAGGCTCTTCGGCCGCAGATCCTGCCAGTTCTGCTCGACGTAGTCGAGGCAGTCCTGCCGTCCGGCGGCACCGAACGCCTGCTGCCAGCCGGCGGGCACCGGGCTGAAGGCCGGCCACAGCGAGTGCTGGCCCTCGTCGTTCACCAGGACGAGGTAGCTGGCCTCGGCATCCTCGAACGGGTTCGCCATCGTCGGTTCCTCTCTGTTCGGAGCTGTCTGGAGCTGTTCGGAACTGTGCGGGAGGGTGAGGAGCGGGGTGGTCGAACGGAGCCGCGGCTCACGCACCCCAGCCGGAGTCCTCACTGGGGCCGGCGACGGCGGCGACGGTGGGCAGGTGCGGCAGGGCGTGGAGTTGGAGGCCCACCACGGCGGCCAGCAGAACGGCGAGTGTCCCGAGCATCTTGTGGACGCGGACGGCAAGGCTTGGCATCGCGAATTCCTCTTCCTGAGGAGGGCGGTCTGCCCTCTTCGCTCTGAAACGCATCCTGCCGAAGGCCCAAACGTGCGTGGAAGCTCTGACTGTGATCGTGAACACGCAATGCGGGAACCGGAAGCCCGGGCAGATCGTGTCAAAAACAGACAGACATGATCCAAATCACACCCGGCACTGTCAGATCAGTGGTGGGAACTCCGATGGCGCGGGGGACATCGCAGCGCGGAGGCGGGCACCCCGGCGCGTCGCAGTGAGCCCCGGCGCAGTTCCTCCCGGACGGCCGGCCAGTCCTCGACCCACGGCCGTCCCGTCCCGGCCGGCGACTCCAGGGCGAGCGTCGCCAGGTACGCGCGCTTGAGCGCGGCCCGTTCGTCCTGCACCCGACCCGCGGACTGCTCGATCCGGCGCAGCCGCGCGTGCAACCGCTCCAGCGCGCCCCCGCCCGTCAGCAGCCGCCGTGCCTCCGGCCCGAAACGGAAGCCGGGCGCCAGCAGCGGCCAGGCCGCCCGCCACGCCCGGAACACCTCGCGGTGGCTCGGCCCCCACTCCCGCTCGGCCAGCGACAGCCGCTCCAGCGCGGCCGCCTCGGCCGGCGCCGTACAGGTCTCGCGCAGCGCCCGGGAGAGCGCACTCCAGTCCTCGCCGGGCGCGTGCCGCAGCGCCCCGTGCAGCAGGTGGGCCACCGAACCGTGCACCACGGTGCGGGGCCACTGCTCGGCCGCCGCCTCGGCCAGCACCGCGCCGGTGCCGCCGACCAGCACCCAGACCTCCCGCACCCCGCGCCCGGCCAGCCCGGCCAGCACCTGGGGCCACTGCTCCCCGTCCGCGGCCGGCCACAGGCCCAGCACCTCGCGCCGGCCCTCGACCGAGATCCCGAGCGCCAGGTGCACCAGCGGACCGCCCGAGCGGCCGCTGCGCACCGAGTCCACGAAGACCACCGGGTAGACCGGGTCGAGCCGCCGCCCGCGCCGCTCGGCGAGCTCGTCGAGCACCTGGTCGGTGATGGCCGAGACGGTCTCCCGGCTGAGCTCCACGCCGTACACCTCGGCCAGGTGCGCCACCAGTTCGCCCGAACTGAGGCCGCGCGCGGTCAGCGAGATCACCAGCCGGTCGAGCCCGGGCAGCCGCCGGGCCCGGGGAAGGACGGACTTGGGGGCGAAACTGCCCTCGCGGTCCCGGGGCACCCGCACCTCGACCGGACCGATCTCGGTGAGCAGCCGTCTGGCCCGGGCGCCGTTGCGGCCGTTGGTGCCCGCGCCGGTGCCGGACCCGCGCAGATGCTCCTGGAGTTCGAGCTCCAGGGCGCCCTCGATCAACTGCTTGGCGAAGGCCTGGAGAATCCCGCCGTCGCCCAGCAGCCGGACGGCGCCGGAGCCGACCTGTGCGGCGGCGGCCTCCGCCAACTGTCGCACCAGGCGCTGGTCCACCAGGCCGGCGAGGGCGGCGGGCGGTGTCGCCGGATCGGAATCAGCTCGCAACTGGGGGTGCCTTCCGTCTGTAGGCCGTTCCATTCACCGACCGCCCGCTCCGGACGCCCCGACGGGACGTCAGGTGCGATGGGCCGGCAATCCCCCGGTCACCGCTGCCGGGTGCGGTCGTGCTCGTGCCCGACGGCTCCCCACTTGCGTGCACGCCCGACTACCGTCAGCCGATGATTTCCGCGCCCTTTGGGCGTACACTCACGGCTGTCGGAGCCCGGGGGGCGGCTTCCGAACGGCAGTCACTTCTCATCTTGCCGGTTCTGATGCCTGGTGGAAGCCGGTTCGGGCATTCGTGAAACCGCAATGCCGAAGCCGGAAGGATGCCCAGATGTGCCCAACCCAGGACAAGAGCATGGAAAGGGGAACACCCCAGCTCTGCGACCGGGGCATCGAGTTCTACCGCACGGCGCTGGTCGAGGGTGAGGCCACCGGCGAGGCCCCCGAGTGCCTGCTCGCGATGGGTCTGCTGCGCCCGCTGCCCGGCTCCGGCCAGCGGCTGGCCCCCGTCCCGCCCGACATCGCCGTCACCGGGTTGACCCGGCCGCTCGAACTCGCCGTACTGGCCCACCAGGAACGGCTCGCCGAGTTGCACACCTCCTTCCACGCCGCCGAGCACGCCTACAAGGACGTCATGCGGCGGGCCAAGTTGCCGATCCGGCTGCTGGCGGGCGACGAGATCAGCCCCGCGCTGGAGAAGGCCGTCGCCAGCTGCTCCGAGGAACTGCTCACCGCCCAGCCGGGCGGCGGCCGCGCCACCGAGCAACTGGCCGACGCGCTCCCGCGCGACCTCGCCCTGGCCGGCCGCGGCGTACGCCAGCGCACCCTCTACCAGCACACCGTGCGCTCGCACGGCCCGACGCTGGCCTACATCGAGCAGGTCACCGCCCAGGGCGCCCAAGTGCGCACCCTGAACGAGGTCTTCGACCGGGTGATCATCTGCGACCGCTCCACCGCCTTCATCCCGGCCGGCGCCGACCGCGCCGCCGCGGCGATGCTCATCCAGCTCCCGCCGCTGGTCGAGTACCTGCTCAAGATCTTCGAGCTGATGTGGGAGCGCGCCGAACCGGTCACCTACCAGCAGGGCCACCACCGCCCCCGGCTGCTGACCGCCCGCACCCGGCAGAACGTCCTGCGCCTGATGGTCAACGGCTACACCGACGAGGCCATCGCCTCCCGCCTCGGCATGAGCACCCGGACGGTCTCCAGCCACATCCAGAAGGCCAGCGAACTCCTCGGCAGCCGCAGCCGCGGCCACCTCGGCTACATCATCGCCCGCCAGGGCGTCCTCGACGAGCCGCTCGACGAACTCTGAGCGAGCCGGGGCAAACTGACGAGGACGCGAAAGAGCGGGCCCGGCGGAATCTCCGCCGGGCCCGCTCGGCAGTTGCCGGGGGAGGCCCTTGGTCGGGCGGCCGGAGGACGGTGGCCCGTCCGCCCGGTCGAGGACCTCGGTGCCGCCTCACCTGGTGGTGGTGAGGAGGCCGCGGCCGCGCAGGGCGCGGCGTTCGACGGGGGTGAAGACGAGGCGCTCGATGGCGGTGCCGACGAAGAGGATGAGGATGATGCCGAGGAGGACGCCGGGCATGGGGCGTCCGGCGGATCGACCTGGACGCGCCGGAGACCGTCAACGCTCCGAGTGCGCAGCCGGTTTCGAACCCCGAGAGCCCGGCGCACGTCATCCACACCTCCGGTTCCACCGGTCGCCCCAAGGGCGTGGTGGTCTCCCGCCAGGGGATCGTCAACCGCCTCTCCTGGGGGCGGCAGGACTACGGCCTGACGCCGTCGGACCGGGTGCTGCAGAAGACTCCGGTCGGGTTCGACGTGTCGGTGTGGGAGTTCATCTGGCCGTTGACGACGGGTGCGACCCTGGTGGTCGCCCGCCCGGACGGGCATCGCGATCCGGCGTATCCGGCGGAGGTGATCCGTGCGGAGGGCGTGACGGTCGCGCACTTCATTCCGTCGATGATGCAGGTGTTCCTGCTGGAGCCGGCCACGCGGACCTGCACGTCTCTGCGGGCGGTGTTCGCGGGTGGTGAGGCCTTGCCGCCGGAGCTGCGTGACACCTATCCGAACCGTCCGGGACTGACGGCGGAGCGCTTCGTGGCCTGCCCGTTCGGCGGGGCGGGGGGGAGCGGGGCGGGGGCGAGGACGTACCGCACCGGTGACCTCGCCCGTTGGCGCGAGGACGGCACGCTCGACCACCTGGACCGGACCGACGACCAGGTGAAGGTGCGCGTTTACCGCATCGAGTTGGGCGAGATCGAGGCCGCGCCGCTGGGCCGACCCGGTGTCGCGCGGGTGGCCGTGATCGTTCGCGAGGACGTTCCGGGAGGCAGGCGCCTCGCCGCCTACCTCCCGGGCCGGGGCGGGCGAGGGCGGTGGTGGTGGCGCCGCGGCTTATGACAACGCCATTGACGTGTGACGGGGCCGCCGGTTTCATGGCTCGCACTTCCCGCCCGCGTCACCCCCCTGCGACCGGTGCCGGGATTCCCCCACACGCGCACCCCACGACCAAGGCGGTGATCCGTTGGCATCGACGGTGAAGGACACGGGCGGCGGCCCGAGAGCGGACGTACGCGGCTCCCACGTCACGATGCGCAAGTCGCTCGGCCTGGTGGACGGAGCGGTGATCGCCGCCTCCAGCACGGCCGCCACCAGCAGCATCGGGATCGGCCTGGGCCTGATGGCCGGGGTGGTCGGCCTGCACCTTCCGGCGATCATGCTGCTGGCCTTCCTGCCGGTGCTCGCCATCGCCGGCGGGTACGGGCGGCTGAACGCCGTCGAGCCGGACGCGGGCAGCAGCTACCGGTGGGTCGGGCGCATCCTCAGCCCCTGGCTGGGCTTCCTGACCGGGTGGGTGAACACCGTGGGGACCGTGGTCTTCATGGCGTACACCACGACCGTCACCGGCTCCTCGATCGTCCAGCTGCTGGACCAGGCCCACGTCCGCAGTGTCGCCGGGCTGCGGCTCGACGCCGACTCGACCGTCCAGTGCACCCTGATCGGTCTGGTCGTGCTGGTGGGCGCCGCACTGGTCGCGGTGCGCGGGCTGGACCTGGCCGCACGGCTGCAGAAGACCCTGCTGATTTTCGAGTACGTCGTGCTGCTGGGCTTCTGCGGCTACGGGCTGTTCGCCGGCGACCAGCCGTTCTCGCTCCAGTGGTTCAACCCCTTCGACATCCCCTCCTTCGACGCGGTCGCCCAGGGCATGGTGCTGGCGGTGTTCTGCTACTGGGGTTTCGAGTCGGTGTTCAGCGTCGGCGAGGAGGTCCGCGACCCGCGGGACGCCTCCCGGGGCGGCCTGCTGGCCCTGCTGGTGATGCTGGCGCTGTTCCTGCTGGCCGGAACGGCCTTCCAGCGGGTGCTGCCGATCGACGAGCTGGCCGACAACGGCGCCCACGGGCTGACCTACTTCGGCACCAAGCTCGCCGAACAGCCGCTGGCCGCACTGCCGTTGATCGCGCTGATGTTCTCCGCCGTGGCCTCGCTGCAGTCCTCGGTGATCCCGACCGCCCGCGGGATGTACGCGATGGGGCGCGACCAGGTGCTCGGCCCGGTCTGGACCCGGCTGCACCCCCGGCACGCCACGCCCGCCGTCGGCACCCTGCTGATCACCGGCGTCGCGGTCGCCCTGGCGCTGGCCTCGATCGCCATCCCGACCGTCAACGACCTCATCTCCGCCGCCGTCAACGCGATCGGCATCGTCGTCGCGCTCTACTACGCGCTCACCGCCGTCGCCGCCGCCGTCCGCTTCCGCGGCCTGCTGCGCACCAGCGTGCTGGAGGGGCTGCGCGCGGTCGTCGGGCCGCTGCTGGGCGCGGCGGCGCTGCTCGCCGTCGGCGGCTACCTGGCCTGGAGCTTCTACGACTCCACTGACCACTTCGAACTCGCCGCCGACAACGGGTGGTTCGAGCTGTCAGTGGTGATCATGATGATCGTGAGCGGGCTGCCGGCGGCGGCCTGGGCCCGCTGGCGGCGGCGCTCGCCGTATTTCCTGCGGGAGGGCGCCGTGGCCGAGTGACCCCGCAGCACGGCACGACGAACCACGAGTACGCAAGAACGGAGCACCACCCATGACCGACGCCGATCTGGTCTTCACCCGCGGCCCCGTCCACACCGGTGACGCGGCCCGCACCCGGGCGAGCGCCCTGGCGGTCGTCGGCGAGCGCATCGCCGCCGTCGGGCACGACGAGGTCCGGGAGCTGATCGGCCCGAGGACGGAGGTCGTCGACCTCACCGGCAAGCTGCTGCTGCCCGGCTTCCAGGACGCGCACATCCACGCGGTGGGCGGCGGCGCGGAGCTGGCCGCCTGCGACCTCACCGGGACGATCGGCGTCGCCGACTACCTGGCGCGCGTCCGGGCGTACGCCGAGGCCAATCCGGGGCAGGAGTGGATCACCGGCAGCGGCTGGTCGATGGAGAGCTTCGAGGGCGGACTGCCCACCCGGCACCTGCTCGACTCCGTCGTCCCCGACCGCCCCGTCTACCTCACCAACCGGGACCACCACGGCGCCTGGGCCAACACCAGGGCGCTGGAGCTCGCCGGGCTCACCGCCGAGACCCCCGACCCGGCCGACGGACGGATCGAGCGCGAGGCCGACGGCACCCCCAGCGGCACCCTCCAGGAAGGCGCCACCGCCCTGGTCGCCCGGCTGGTGCCGCCCTCGACCGCCGCCGACCGGCTCGACGGGCTGCTGCGCGCCCAGCGCCTGCTCCACTCCCTCGGCATCACCGGCTGGCAGGACGCCCTGCTCGGCGAGTTCAACGGAATGCCCGATCCCTCCGACGCCTACCTGGCCGCCGCCCGCTCCGGCGCCCTCACCGCACGCGTCACCGGCGCGCTCTGGTGGGAACGCAACCGGGGTGCCGAACAGATCCCCGAACTCGTCCGGCGCCGCGCGGAGTTGAGCCACGGACGGTTCCGGGCCGGCTCGGTGAAGATCATGCAGGACGGCATCGCGGAGAACTTCACCGCCGCCATGACCAGCCCCTACCTGGACGGCTGCGGCTGCGCCACCGCCAACTCCGGCCTCAGCTTCGTCGACCCGGCGGCGCTGCGCGGCCACGTCACCGAACTCGACGCGCTCGACTTCCAGGTGCACTTCCACGCCCTCGGCGACCGCGCCGTGCGCGAGGCCCTGGACGCCGTCGAGGCCGCCCGCACCGCCAACGGCCGGCGCGACACCCGCCACCACCTCGCCCACCTCCAGGTGGTCCACCCGGACGACCTCCCGCGCTTCGCCCGACTCGGCGCCGTCGCCAACATCCAGCCGCTCTGGGCCGCCCACGAACCGCAGATGGACGAGCTCACCATCCCCTTCCTCGGCCCCGAACGCGCCGCCTGGCAGTACCCGTTCGGCGCCCTCCAGCGCGCCGGCGCCACCCTGGCGGCGGGCAGCGACTGGCCCGTGAGCAGCCCGGACCCGCTGGCCGGCCTGCACGTGGCGGTCAACCGGATGGAACCGGAGGCCACCGACGGGCGGGTCTTCCTGCCCGAACAGCGGCTCGACCTGGGCTCCGCCATCGCCGCGTACACGGCCGGCAGCGCGTACCTCAACGGGCACGACGACGCCGGCGTACTGGCGGCCGGGAACCTGGCCGACCTCGTCGTACTCGACCGCGACATCCTCACCGCCCCGGCCGAGGAGATCGCGCACGCCCGGGTGCTGCGCACCTACGTCGGCGGCAAGCTGGTCCACGCGGCGGAGTGACCGTGTCCCTCCGCGGCCGAGCCGTGGGCGGGCCCCCCCGCGCCCCGCGACGGCCCGGGTCGGGGCGGCGCGGGGGCGGGCGCCCCGGGGGCGGGGTAGGGCCGCCCCCGCCGCGTTTATCGCCCCCCCCCGGGTGCTCCGAACCTACGTGGGGGGAATGCTGGTCCCGGGGGGTTCTTGACGGTGACCCCCCGCGGCCGAGCGGGCGCCGCACCCCCCGGGCCCCGGCGACGGCCGTGCTCGGCGCGCAGCGGTGCCGGACTCCCGGTAGGCGCTGTCGAGCGTCCCGCGCTGCGGACTGCCCCCGCGGAGAGCAGTACCGCCCTGCGGGCGAGCCGCCATGTCGTCGACGCCCGCGAGGCCGGCCCGGCCAGGCCGGACAGGGCCTAGCCGAGTGCGGCGCGGGCGCGGTTGAGGTAGGCGCGGAAGGCGGTGCGCTCGCGGGCCGTGAAGCCCGTGAGCATCTCGTCCTCCAGTTCCCGGACGGCCGGGTCATAGCGGGCCAGCAGGGTGCGGCCTTCCTCCGTCAGGCTGATGACGTGGCGGCGCCGGCTCGCCGGGTCCGGGGACCGGGCGATGAGGCCCCGCCGCTCCAGCGCGCCGACCAGGTCGGACATGGACTGCGGTCTGACGAAGGAGTTGCGGGCGAGCTCGGCCGAGGACATGCCGTCCCGGCGTTCGAGCACGGTCAGGGCGGTGTACTGCAGGGCGGTGACGCCCGCGGGCTTGAGCAGTTCGTCGAGCCGGGCCCGGGTGACCAGCTCGACCTGCTTCACCGAGTACAGCAACGACGGCGGAGCCATGTCCGTCACAAGCCCTCCCTCATCATCAGGAAACCTGTCAAAAATTCTAGCCCAACCCCCTTGCCTGCCGGCGAAACGCTCTCCGATACTCAGGATTCCTGATAATTGAGGAGCCTTTCTTGACCACGCTTTCCATCGACCGCCGCGACGGGGTGGCGGTCCTGACGCTCCGCCGCCCGGCCAAGCGCAACGCCCTCGACGACGCCACCGTGCTGAGCGTCGAGCAGTTCTTCCGGAAGCCGGGCGCGGACGTCCGGGCCGTCGTCCTCGACGCCGAGGGTGATCACTTCTCGGCCGGGCTCGACCTCGGTGAGCTGACCGAGCGGTCCACCGAGGAGGCGCTGGAGCACTCACTCATGTGGCACCGCGTCTTCGACACCATCGAGGGCGGGCGCCTCCCCGTGGTCGCCGCGCTCAAGGGCGCGGTGATCGGCGGCGGCCTGGAGCTGGCCGCCGCCGCGCACATCCGCGTGGCCGAGCCGTCCACGTTCTACGCGCTGCCCGAGGGACAGCGCGGACTCTTCGTCGGCGGTGGCGGCTCGGTCCGGATCCCCCGGCTGATCGGCGCCCACCGGATGGCGGACATGATGCTCACCGGCCGCGTCCTCGACGCCGCCGAGGGCCAGGCCGCCGGCCTCTCGCAGTACCTGACCGCGGAGGGCGGGGCGCGCGCCCGGGCCCTGGAGCTCGCGGAGCGGATCGCGGCCAACGCACCGCTGACCAACTTCGCCGTCCTCCAGGCGCTCCCCCGGATCGCCGAAGCCTCGCCCGCCGGCGGCCTGCTGCTCGAATCCCTCATGTCGGCCGTCGCGGCCGGCAGCCACGACGCCCAGGAGCGGATGCGGGCGTTCCTCGACGGCCGCGCCGCGAAGGTCGCCGCCGCACACGGCCCCCACGGAAAGGACGTCCGATGAGCGAGATCCTCAGCACCCCCGGCCCCTCGGTCAGGGACGAATCGGAGATCGGCCGCTACCTCCGCTGGCTGGAGTCTCAGCGGCAGCTGAGCTTCCCGGACTACGACAGCCTGTGGCAATGGTCCGTCACCGACCTGGACGGCTTCTGGTCGTCGGTCTGGGAGTTCTTCGACGTCCGCCCCCACACCCCGCCCACAGCCACCCTGGGCCGCAGGTCGATGCCGGAGACCGAGTGGTTCCCCGGCGCGGCCCTCAACTACGCCGAGCACGCGCTCGGCCGCGAGGAGGACCTCGACGCCGTCGCGGTCGTCGCCCGCTCCCAGACCCGGGCGCCGATCGAACTGACCTTCGGCGAACTCCGTGACCAGGTCGCCCGGGCCCGCGCCGGGCTGCTGCGCCTCGGGGTCCGCAAGGGCGACCGGGTCGTCGCCTACCTGCCGAACATCCCGGAGACGCTGGTGGCCTTCCTCGCCACCGCGAGCATCGGCGCGGTCTGGGCGGCCTGCGCCCCGGAGTTCGGCCCGCGCAGCGTGGTCGACCGGTTCGCCCAGCTCGAACCGAAGGTGCTGCTGACCGTCGCCGGCTACCGCTACGGGGAGCGGGACGTCGACCGCCGTACCGAGGTGGCGGAGATCGCGTCCCGGCTGCCCACCGTCGAACGGGTCGTCCACGTCCCGTACGGACCGAACGCCCTCCCCGACGCGCTGGGCTGGACGGAGCTGCTGGCCGCACCATCCGAACTGTCCTTCGAGCCCGTGCCGTTCGACCATCCACTGTTCGTGCTCTTCTCCTCCGGCACCACCGGCATCCCCAAGGCGATCGTCCACCGGCACGGCGGGATCCTGCTGGAACACCTGAAGAACAACGCGCTGAGCTGGGACCTCAAGCCGGGCGACCGGATGCTCTGGTTCAGCACGACCGCCTGGATGCTGTGGAACACCCTGGTCTCGGCGCTGCTCGTCCGCGCCTCGATCGTCGTGATCGACGGCAACCCGGTCCACCCCGACCTGCGGGAGCAGTGGCGGATCGCGCAGGAGACGGGGACGACGCTGATGGGCGTGAGCCCCGGCTACCTCATGGCCTGCCGCAAGGCCGGGATCCGGCCCGCCGAGGAGTTCGACCTGTCGCGGCTGCGGCAGGTCGGCGCGGCGGGCAGCCCCCTCGCCGCCGACGGTTTCCGCTGGGTGGCCGAGCAGTTCGGGGACCAGGTCCTCCTCAACGTCGGCTGCGGCGGCACCGATGTCTGTACCGGAATCCTCCAGGGCAGCCCGCTCCAGACCGTGCGCGCCGGAGAGATCTCCGGCCCCTGTCTCGGGGTCGCCGCGTACGCCTACGACAGCGAGGGCCGACGGGTCGTCGGCGAGCTGGGCGAGCTGGTGATCACCGAGCCGATGCCGTCGATGCCCGTCGGCTTCTGGGGCGACACCGACGGCTCCCGCTACCGGGCCGCGTACTTCGAGGAGTACCCGGGCGTGTGGCGGCACGGCGACTGGGTCCGGTTCGCGCCCGAGGGCCACTGCGTCGTCGCCGGACGCTCCGACGCCACCCTCAACCGGGGCGGGGTCCGGCTCGGCACCGCCGAGTTCTACGCCGTCGTCGAGGACCTTCCCGAGATCGAGGACAGTCTCGTCGTCCACATCGAGGACCCCGAGGGCGGCAACGGGGAGCTGCTGCTCTTCGTCTCCGGCCCCGCGGAGCTGGACGACGCCCTCCGTACGAGGATCGCCCGCGCGCTGCGGTCGGCGCTGTCGCCGCGGCACGTCCCGGACGTCATCGAGCGGGTGCCGGCCGTCCCGCGCAACCGCACCGGCAAGAAGCTGGAGGTGCCGGTCAAGCGGATCCTGCTCGGCGCGCGTTCCGAGTCCGTCGCCAGTGCCGATGTCCTCGCCGACCCGCGTTCCCTCGACCCCTTCGTCGCGTACGCCGCCGGGCGGGCCGCCGGTACCGCGCGCGGGAGTGCGTCGTGAGGGTCGCCGTGGTCGGCACCGGAGTCATCGGGGCATCCTGGACCACGCTCTTCCTGTTGTACGGGCACGAGGTCGTCGCCGGCGATCCCGCGCCCGGCGCGGAGGAGCGGCTCCGGGCGGCCGTCGCCGCCGACCAGCGCCGGCTGTCGTTCACCCCCGACCTCGCCGAGGCCGTCGCGGACGCCGACTTCGTCCAGGAGAACGGCCCGGAGCGTGCCGA
Source organism: Kitasatospora sp. NPDC054795 (assembly GCF_053611565.1). Classification (NCBI taxonomy): domain Bacteria; kingdom Bacillati; phylum Actinomycetota; class Actinomycetes; order Kitasatosporales; family Streptomycetaceae; genus Kitasatospora; species Kitasatospora sp. NPDC054795. Next base: position 2,969 of record NZ_JBSHAP010000056.1, on the reverse strand, counting down.
CCTGAAGGACGAGCTCTTCGCCGTCCTCGACGCCGCCGCCCCGCCGGGAACGATCCTGGCGAGCAGCTCCTCCGGGCTGCTGCCGTCGCGGATCCAGCGGGCCTGCACGGCCCATCCCGAACGGGTCCTCGTGGGGCACCCGTTCAACCCGCCCCACCTCATCCCGCTGGTCGAGGTCGTACCGGGCGAGCGGACCGATGAGGCCGCCGTCGACGAGGCCATGGGCTTCTACCGCAGCCTGGGCCGCCATCCGATCCGGCTGCGCCAGGAACTTCCCGGCCATGTCGCGAACCGCCTCCAGGCCGCGCTCTGGCGGGAGGCGTACTCCCTGGTCGAGCGCGGCGCAGCGAGCGTCGCCGACATCGACGCGGCCATCGCCCACGGCCCCGGCCTGCGCTGGGCGCTGCTCGGGCCCTTCCTCAACCAGCACCTCTCGGGCGGCCCGGGCGGCATCGCGCACGTCCTGGAGCACCTCGGCCCGCCCATGGAGGAGTGGTGGGCCGACCTCGGCGCCCCGCGCCTCACGCCCGAGCTGACGCGCGCGATAGCCGAAGGCGTCATCGACGAGCTGGCCGGGACCGCGGAGGCCGACCTCGTCGCGGAACGCGACGCCCTCCTCTCCCTCCTCCTCGACGCCAAGAACCGGACCGACCACCTGTGAGCACTCCGATGAACCCCGCCGATTCGATCGCCGTCGACTTCCACGTCCATGTGGAGCAGGACGCCCATGGCCATCTCGCGCTCGACGCGGAGCTGATGGACGCCTCGGCCGCCTACTTCAAGTCCGGCCAGGACCGCACACCGACCGTGGAGCGCCTGGCCGCGTACTACCGCGAGCGCCGCATGGCCGCCGTGATCTTCACGGTGGACGCCACCACGGGCCTGGGCCATCCCGCCCTGTCCAGCGAGGAGATCGCCGAGGCGGCGGCCGCCCACCGCGACGTCCTCATCCCGTTCGGCTCGGTCGACCCGCACCGGCCGGACGCCGTCGCCCGGGCCCGCTCGCTCGTCCTCGACCACGGCGTCCGCGGCTTCAAGTTCCACCCGAGCCTCCAGGCGTTCGCGCCGAACGCCCGTGAGCACTACCCGCTCTACGAGGTGATCCAGGAACTGGGCGTCCCCGCCCTGTTCCACACCGGGCAGACCGGAATCGGCGCGGGCCTGCCCGGTGGGCGCGGCATCAAGCTGCGCTGGTCCGACCCGATGCTCCTGGACGACGTCGCCGCCGACTTCCCCGGCCTGACAATCGTCCTGGCGCACCCGTCCGTGCCCTGGCAGGACGAGGCGATCTCCGTCGCCACGCACAAGGCCAACGTGTACATCGACCTGTCGGGGTGGTCGCCGAAGTACTTCCCGCCGCAGCTCGTGAAGGCCGCCGGCTCCTTCCTCCGGCACAAGGTGCTCTTCGGCTCGGACTTCCCCGTCGTCACGCCCGATCGCTGGCTGGCGGACTTCGACACCCTCGACATCAAGCCGGAGGTCCGTCCCCTGATCCTCAAGGAGAACGCCGCCCGTATCCTCGGCCTCTGACGACCCGCACGTGCCCGGTTCCACCAGGCCGACATCGTTCGGCTGGAAACACGGAACCGGGCGCGGGCCCCGAATCCGCGCCCGTCGGGCCGCGTTGGCGCCCCACGGCACTTACCCGGAACAGAGCTGTGGTGGCAGCACCGACCGGAGCTGCCACCACCAAGCTCAGAACACCGTTCCATCTCGTCGGGCCCGGCGCTTGAGGGCTTCGCCCGTCAGCGGCCTGCGACGGACCCAGGTGTGACACAACCTACGCCTCGTAGATCTTCCCGTTTCCCGCTGCGGAGACGGAGGGCCTCCACCACCTCCCCCTCCGTCCACGCGGGCTGAGTGCTACCAGTGGTCATGGTCATCGCAGTGGTCATGATGCCCGTCGTGGCCGCCGTGCCCGCCGTGCCCGCCGTCGCCGTGCCCGTCGTCATCATGCCCGTCGTCGTCATGCCCGTGGCGCTTGATCGTGGTGGGGTCGGTGGCGGTGTGGGTGGTGATGTCGCCGCCTCCGGTGACGGTAACGGTGTTGGTGACCTGCTCACGGGCGTGGCAGGAGACATCGACGGTCAGGGTGATGGGTGGGTAGCTGTGCCCGGCGGAGAGGATGTCGCTGCGGGTACAGGTGAGGGTGGCCAGAACGCAGTTCCATCCCGTGCCGGTGATCCTGTCGGCCCGAAGACCTTCGGGGAGGAGGTCGTGGACGGTGACCGTGGTGCCACTGGTCGGGCTCGCCGTCGCGAGGTTACCCACAGTGATGGTATAGACGCCGTCCTCGCCCTCGATGAAGGGGTCCGTGTGACTCTTGGCGATGGTCAGGCTGACGGGGATGACCGTAAACGTGAGGCCGGTACTGCCGGTACTGCTGGTTCTGGCAGTGCGGCCGGGGCCGGTGGCGGCGCCACTGGGTCTGGTGAGGCCGAGGGCGGTGAAGGGGTCGATCACCGGCGTTGTGGCGTCGCTGACCTGGGCGACGTAGGTGGGTTGAACCGGGGCGGTCCAGGTTGTGGCCAGGACGATCGCCAGGACGGCCAGCCCGGTCAGCGTGACCGCCGCCGCCCTCCGGGCCCGCGCCCTCAGCCACGATCGGAACATGCCGCCCGTACCTCCCGTGCCGCGGCTTGCTCCGGCCCGCCCTCTCCCATGTCTGAACACCGGCATCTCCGCTTCCAACCGTCGATAAACAAGCCGTGGATACTCATCGTGACGTGGGAATTACTTTAAGCATCCGCAAGGCGGGGGCGGGCGAGAGGTGTGCCGACGTCGGCGCGCCGGCGCGGATGGCGCCGGCGCAGAAGGAGCGGTGACGCGCTCGACGAGGACCGTCATACGTCGCTCACGGAGCGGATCAGCCGGCTGCGCGGGCGGGTCACGGTCGGAGTGGTCATCGACGGCGCCGGAGGAACCTGGAGAGCAGAAGGCAGAGAGCGGCGAGGGCGAGGGCTGAGATC
>NZ_JBSHAP010000055.1:0-58067 GCF_053611565.1 Kitasatospora sp. NPDC054795 | reverse complement strand
CCCCGCCGGGGGCGCTCCCGGGGGGGGGGGGGGCGCGGGTCGGCCCGGTGGGGGGGGCGCCCGGCGGGGCCGGGGGGCCCCCACCGGGCCCTGCCGGCCGGCCCCCGCACCCCGCCCCGCCTGCGGCCATACCGCTCGCCAGGCGTTCCCGAACCGGGCCCGAAGCCGCGCCCGCGACCCTGGCCGGGAACGCCCGCGCACACCCGCTCCGCCGCGCACGCCCCGCACAGCGAAGGACGACCGAAGGACGGCCACCATGCCCTGCCCACTCTGCGCCCAGCCCGTCGGCACCAACGACCAGTTCTGCCCCTCCTGCGGCGCCGCCCGGGGCGCCGCCCTCGACCTGGCCGCCGAGGAGCGCAAGCTGGTCACGGTGGTCTTCTGCGACCTGGTCGACTCCACCGCCCTGTCCGGCGCGCTCGATCCGGAGACCCTGCGCGAGGTGATCCTGCGCTACTTCGAGCGGATGCACCGCCGGATCGAGGCGCACGGCGGCACCCTGGAGAAGTTCATCGGGGACGCCGTGATGGCCGTCTTCGGCGTCCCGGTGATCCGAGAGGACGACGCCCACCGGGCGCTGGCCGCCGCCCTCGCCATGCTGGAGGACCTGGAGGACCTCAACACCGAGCTGGACGCCACCCTCGGGGTCCGCCTGGACGTCCGGATCGGTGTCAACACCGGCCAGGTGGTGGCGGGTTCGGACGCCTCGGCGCGCCAGGCTCTGATCTCCGGCGAGACCGTGAACATCGCCGCCCGGCTGCAGACCCGGGCCGCCCCCGGCCAGGTGCTGATCGGCCCGCAGACGCTGCGCGCGGCCGGTCCGGCCGCCCAGGTGGACGAAGTCGGCCCGCTGCACCTCAAGGGCAAGGCCGAGCCGGTCACCGCCTACCGCCTGGTCGCCCTGGACGAGGACGACCCGGAGCTGCTGCGCCGCTTCGACGTCCCGCTGGTCGGCCGGGATCGCGAACTGGCTCAGCTGGACGCCGCGTTGGCGCGGGTGGCGGGCGGCTCGGGGGCCGAGCTGCTGCTGGTCGCCGGCGAGGCCGGCATCGGCAAGACCCGGCTGGTGCGCGAGTGGCGCGAGCGGGTCGGCCGGCGCACCGCGCGCTGCGGCACCGCCCGCTGCCGCAGCTTCGGCGAGCAGGGCACGCTGGCGCCGATCGCCGAGGCGGTCCGGACCCTGCTGGACGAGCCCGGGGGCGCCGCTCCGGCCGAGGCGCTGGCCCGGCTGGACGAGGCGACGGCGCCGGGCGTCGACACCCGCCGCTCGCTGGAGCTGCTGGCCGCGATCCTGCGGGGCCGCACCGTCGAGCGCCCGGCCGTCCTGGTCCTGGACGACTGCCAGTGGGCCGGCCCGGCGCTGGTGGACGCCGCCGGGTGGCTGACGGCCGAGCTCGGCGCGGCCCCCGTGCTGCTGCTCTGCCTGACCCGCCCCGAGCTCCCGGCCGCCCGCCCGGAGCTGCCGGCGCTGCCGGTCGGCGGCCTGTCCTGGGACGAATCCGCCCTGCTGGCCGCCCAGTTGACCGAACTGAGCGCCCACCAGGACGCGGTTCCCACCCGGCTGCTGGAGCGCGCCGAGGGCAACCCGCTGCACCTGGAGGAGCTGCTGGCCGCCCTCACCGAGACCGAGGGCCCCGTCCTGAGCGACGAACTGCCGCCCACCGGACGGGCCCTGCTCAGCGCCCGGATCGACGGGCTGGAGCGCGACGAGCGCGCCACCCTCGACCTCGCCGCCGTCCTCGGCCGCGCCTTCACCGCCACCGAACTCGCCGAACTCGCCCACGGCGGCAGCGACCAGGACGCCTTCGCCGACCCGGAGGACGACGTCTTCACCGGCCCGATCGACGGGCTGCCGGCCGGCCCGTCCGCCGGGGGCGACGACACCCCGCCGCGGCTGCACGCCGCGCTGGCCCGGCTGGCCGAGCTGCGGCTGGTCGAACCGGCCGGCGCCGGCTACCGGTTCAGCAGCGGCCTGGTCCAGGAGTCCGTCTACCAGTCGATGTCCAAGCGGGCCCGCGCCGAGCGCCACGAGCGCGCCGCCGACCTGCCGGCCGTCCGCTCCACCGGGGACGCCGTCATCGGCGGCCACCTGGAACGCGCCCACCGCTACCGGCTCGAACTCGGCCTGCTGGACACCCGCACCGACGTGCTGCGCACCCGCGCGGCCGCCGCCCTCGGCGCCGCCGGGGCCGGCGCGCTGGCCCGCGCCGACCTGCCCGCCGCCACCGACCTGCTGGAGCGCGCCGTCCGGCTGCACTACCCGGGCGAGCGCGCCGCGGGCCCCGCGCTGCGCCGCCTCGGCGAGGCCCGGCTGGCGCTCGGCCGCACCGAGGAGGCACTGCCCGTCCTCGCCCAGGTGCGGGACGCGGCCGCCGACCCGCTGGACGCCGCGCACGCCCGGCTCGCGCTGGCCGCCCGCGGCCTGCCGCCCGGCCCGGACCAGCCCGCCGCGACCGCCCGCGCCGTCCTGCCGCTGTTCACCGACACCGGGGACGACCTCGGCCGGGCCCGGGCCGGGCTGCGGCTGGCCGAGGAGCAGCTGCTGGCCGGCCGGCACACCGAGGCCGAGCGGCTGCTGGACCAGGCCCTCGACCGGGTCTGCCGCACCGACGCCGAGCTGGACCGGGCCGCCGTGCTGGCCGCACTGGCCGCCTCCCTGCTGGCCGGCCCCGAGCCCGTCCCCAACGCGACCTTCCGGCTGCGCGCCCTGCTCGGCGAGCACGGCACCGGCCGGCGGACCGTGCGGGTCGCGCTGAACGGCCCGCTGGCCGTCCTGCTGGCCCTGCGCGAGCGCCCCGAGGAGGCCGAGCTGCTGCTCGCCGAAGCCAACAGCCTGGCCGGGGAGCTGTCGCTGGCCGAGGCGATGGTGGCGCTGCCCGCGCTGACCGCCCAGGCGGCGGCCGCCCTCGGCCAGAGCGGCCAGGCGCTGGACCTGCTCGCCGACGCCGCCGAGATCGCCCGCCACCAGGGCAGCCCCGCCCCGCTGCCGCGCCTCGCCCTGACCACCGCCCGGGTCCTGCTGGACACCGACCGCCCGGCCCAGGCCGCCCGGCACCTGGACGGCGCGGACGCCCTCGCCGCGCTGCCGCCGGTGCTCGCGATCGAACTGGACGCGCTGCGCGGCCGGCTCGCCGCCGCCCGGGGCGAGGCCGCGCCGGCCCTGGACCTGACCGCCGCCGCCCTGGCCGCCGCGGAGGCCACCGAGTCGCTGCTGCTGCAGGCGCTGACCGCGCTCGACCGGGCGCACGCCCTGCTGCTGCTCGACCGCCCCGCCGAGGCCGCGGTGGCCGCCGCCACCGCCCGGGACCGGTTCGCCGCCAAGGGCCACCTGCCGGGCGTGCGGCGCGCCGAGCGGCTCGGGGGCACCCGGTGAGCGGCCCGGCCGGCCTCACCTGGAGCCTGCGCGACCGCACCCCCGCCGACCTGCCGGTGCTCGCCGACGCCGTCGCCCCCGACGGCGAGGAGAGCGGCGGGGGCACCGGCGGGGGCGGGGGCACCGGCAAGGGCGTACGGGTCTGCGTGGTCGACTCCGGGATCGAGCCCGACCACCCGCTGATCGGGCCGGTGCAGGGCTCCTGGGCGGTGGCCAGGGACCCGGCCACCAGGGAGCTGGTCGTCCGCCCGGACTCCGCCGGCGACACCTGCGGGCACGGCACCGCCTGCGCGGGCATCATCCGCCGCACCGCCCCGGACTGCGAGCTCTACAGCGTGCGGGTCCTCGGCGAGCGCTTCACCGGCACCGGCGACATGCTGATCGCCGGGCTGCGCTGGGCCGTCGGGCAGCGCTTCGACGTGATCAACCTCAGCCTCTCCACCACCCGGACCCGCTTCCTGGACGAGCTGCACGCGATCGCCGACGACGCCTTCTTCGCCCGCACCGCGATCGTCGCCTCCGCCCACAACACCCCGGTGGAGAGCTACCCGTGGCGGTTCTCCTCGGTCATCTCGGTGGGCAGCCACCAGGAGGACGACCCGCGGCTGCACCTGTACAACCCGGCCCCGCCGGTGGAGTTCTTCGCGCCCGGCCAGAACGTCCGGGTGCCCTGGCTCGGCGGCGCCACCATCCGCACCACCGGCAACAGCTTCGCGACCCCGTACGTGGCCGGGCTCTGCGCCCGCATCCTGTCCCGGCGGCCGAGGCTGACCACCTTCCAGCTGAAGAGCGCGCTCTACCTCACCGCGGCCAACGTCCAGGTCCCTTCCACCCCCACCCCGGAGGCGCCCGATGACCCTCAGCACTGACCCCGCCGTCGACCCGCTGGCCCGCGAGCTGCTCCAGTCCGTGGTGGACGTCGCCCGGGCGATCTTCGGCGCCCAGGCGGGCTCGGTGTGCCTGCTCGACGAGGCGGCCGGGGAGCTGGTCTTCCAGGCCGTCTCCGGGCGCGGCGAGGAGTCGCTGGTGGGCCGCCGCTTCCCGGCCGGCCGGGGGATCGCCGGCTGGGTGGCCGCCTCGGGCGAGCCGATGGTGGTGGACGACCTGGGCGCCAACCGCACCTTCGACCGGGACTTCGCCGAGTCCACCGCGTACGTCCCGACCGCCCTGATGGCCGCGCCGCTCACCCACGGCAGCCGGGTGCTCGGCGTCCTGGAGGTGCTGGACCCGGCCCCGCAGGCCCGCGCCAGCCTGCCCGAGCTGGACCTGCTGGCGATGTTCGCCCGCCAGGCCGCGGCCGCCCTGCGGGTGATCGCCGAGCGCTCCCCCGCCCCGGCAACGCGGGCCCCCGACCGCGCCGCCGCCCTCGGTCTGCTCGCCGACCTGGAGGAGCTGCTGCGCCGTCAGCCCTGAGCACCCCGGGCACCCACCCCGTCCCGGGCCGGGGTCAGCCGGGCGATCTGCCCGCGCTCCAGCGCCGCGTACACCGTGCCGTCCGGGGCGACGGCGATGCCGTGCGGCTCGGCGCCCGCGCCCGGGACGGGGTGGCCGTCGAGCCGCCCGTCCGGGGTGAGCACCCCGATCCGGCCGGCGCCCCACTCGGTGAACCAGAGCGCCCCGTCCGGCCCGGCCGCGACGGCGTGCGGCCTGGCCGAGCGGTCGGCCAGCGGATGCTCGGTCACCTTCCCGTCCACGGTGATCCGCCCGACCAGCCCGCCGCCGATCCCGACGTACCAGAGCGCGCCGTCCGTCCCGGCGGTGATCCCGACCGGCGCGGTGCCCTCGGTGGGCAGCCGGTGGACGGTCACCGCGCCGTCGGTGCCGACCCTCGCCACCGCGTCGGCCTGGTTGAGCGTGCACCACAGTGCCCCGTCCGGCCCGGCCGTGATCAGCGACGGGAAGGCCCCGTCGACCGGCAGCGGGTACTGCGTCACCTCGCCGTCCACGGTGATCCGCCCGACCCGGTTGGCGTTCGGCTCGGTGAACCAGAGCGCCCCGTCCGGCCCCGCGGCGATCCCGTACGGGCCGGGGTCCTCGCCCGGCAGCTCGAACGAGCCGGCCCGCCCGTGGACGTCGATCCGCCCGATCCGGTGGTCCCGCATCCGGCTGAACCAGAGCGCCCCGTCCGGCCCCGCCGTGATCACCGCGGGCCCGCAGCCCGGCGCCCCGAGGCCGTACCGCCGCACCGTCCCGTCCGGGTCCAGCCGCCCGATCTCCCCGCTGTGCACCAGCGTGAACCAGACACCCCCGTCGGACCCCACGGCGATCCCGTACGGTCCGGCCCCCGCCTCGGCCACCTCGAACAGTTCCATGCGACCCCTCCCGAAACACTATTGCGATCCTTGTCGCATTAGCAATGCTCACATGATCCCCCGACCGACGGCAACCCGCTTTCCGCTCCGCCCGGCCGGCCGGCTGCTCAGCGGTCCGGCGCCGCCGACCGGTCCGGATCCCCGCGCAGCACCGAGATGACACCCATGCCGGCCGCGCAGACCGGGACGGCCAGCAGGGCGCCGATGATGCCGGCGATACCGGCGCCGGCCACCACGGCGACCATGATGGTGGCCGGGTGCAGCTCCACCGTGCGGCTCTGGATCACCGGCTGGAGGATGTTGCCCTCGATCATCTGCACCGTGAGCACCACGCCGAGCGCCCACAGCGCCGTGCCGATGCCGCCGTCGGCGAGGGCGACCAGGACCGCCGCCGTGCCGGACAGGAACGCGCCGACGAAGGGGATGTAGGCCCCCATGAAGACCAGCGCGCCCAGCCCCGGCGCGCCCGGCACACCGAGGGCCAGCAGGCCGACGGTGATGAAGCTCGCGTCGATCAGGGCGATCAGGGTGGTGCCGCGCATGAACCCGGCCATCGCGTCGAAGGCCCGCCCGGCGCAGGCGATCACGGTGGTGGCGCTGCGCTCGGGCAGGAAGGAGCGGATGGCGTCGCCGGTGCGGTGGCCGTCCCGCAGGAAGAAGAACACCAGGGCGAGCGCCAGCACCCCGCCGGTGATCAGCTGGGTGAGCAGGCCGAGCCCGGAGAGCACGCCGTTGGTGAGGGTGGACACCAGCGAATTGGTCTCGCCCTTGGCGTTGCCCAGCGCGTGCTGGATCTTCGACCCGAAGGGGCCGAGCCAGCCGGCCAGCCGCCGCCCGGCCTCCGGGAGCGACGCGGCGATCTGCGGAGCGCTGTGCACCAGGGAGTTGACCAGCAGGGCGATCACCCCGCCGGCCGCCGTGACCAGCACCGTGCAGGTCAGCCCGGCGGCCAGGCCCCGCCCGACACCCCGGCGCACCAGCCAGGGCACCACCGGGTAGAGCAGCGATGTCCCGAGCAGCGCCACCAGGAACGGCACGGTCGCGGCCCGCAGTTCGACCAGCGCGAAGACCACCAGCGAGGCGACGGCGATCAGCAGGATCACCGCCAGCGACCAGGCCGCCGCCTGCCGCAGCGCGGGCGGCAGCATCAGGTACGGCCTGCGGTGGTCCGGCCGCCGCTCCTCGCCGGGCGCGCGCTCCACGGACACGGTCGCCTCCGCCGGGGTCTCGACGATTCCGGACCGCCTCAGCTCAGCAGAGGTTTCGACGGCCCGCGCGGCAGATCGGCCGGGAGCACCCGAACGAGCTACCCGGGGGCCTCGAACCGCACCGCGCCGTCCTCGCCCGCCCCCGCGAAGGCCAGCACCCGCTGCGCCTCGGCCTCGGCGGCCCGCCGGTCGGCCGGGCGCAGCGGGGCGAACGGGGCGACGGTCACCTCCCGGTCGCCGGTCAGCCGCCAGATCCCGGCGACCAACCCGTCCACCAGGAGGGTTCCGTGCACGATGCCGTTGCGGGTCATCACCCGGCCCCGGTGCTCCTCGGGCAGCACCCGGGTGCGGTCCGCGTGCGAGAGCAGCAGGTTGTCGAACGGGGCGACCAGCCGGACCGGCGCGGGGGTGTCCTCGTCGGGGCGGGGCGCCTCGGGCAGGTCGTACAGCTGCCGGCCCTGTTCGTCCCGGAAGGCCCGCAGGCTCGGTGCGAGCCGCCGCAGCACCGGGGCGAGGCCGGCCAGGCCGCACCACTGGCGCAGGTCGGCCGCGGAGGCGGGGCCGAACGCGGCGAGGTAGCGCAGCACCAGGCCGTCCGGGCCGGGTGGCGGGTCGAGCGGGCGGCCGAGCCAGGCCTCGGCGGTGGTGTGGGCGGCCGGTCCGCCGCGCCCCCACAGTCCGCGCGGCGGGACCTGCACCAGCGGCAGCCGGCAGCGGGCGGCCTGGGCGAGGGCGGCCGGGTCGCGCTCCGGGCGGCTCGCGGCGAGCAGCGCGCCGAGCTGCTGGAAGGTGCGCGGCCGCTCCTCGACCAGGGTGCGGGCCTCGGCAGCGAGCCCGTCCAGGTCCAGGCCGGTCAGCTGCTTCCCGAAGGTGGTGCGCATCGCCTGGTCCAGCATCGGCTGGAGGAGCGGGCGCAGCGTCAGGCAGTCCTCGGCGGTGACGAGGTGGATGGTGCCGCGCTGGAGGGCGGTCCGGACCACCGCCCGCTGCTCGATCAGGGTGCTCAGCCGCTCGGGCGTGAAGCCGCCGAGTCGGGCCAGCAGTCCGAGGTAGGGCGGTTGGGGTGCGGCCTGGGCCTGGAGGCCGCCGAGGTGGTGGATCAGTGCGGCGGGCTGCTGGTCGGTGCGGGCGAGCAGGTGCTGACGGGCCAGCAGGGCCCGGCCGAGCGCCCGTCGGCTCAGGACCGGTCCGGTCACCGGCGGCCGTCCAGCACGGAGCGCAGGACGCCGATCCGGTTGGAGGTGATGGAGGCGACGCCGCTCTCGCGCAGCCGGCGCATGGTGCGGCGCAGGTCGGCGGTCCAGGTGGAGACGGCGAGCCCCTGCTCCGCCGCGGCGGCGGTGAACGCGGGGGTGACCAGGCCGAACGGCGGGTTGAGGTAGCGCGGGCGCAGGTCGTCCAGCAGGGCGCGCACGGGCATCCCGGGCTGCTTCCAGGTGAGGGCGATCTCGGCGTCCGGGCTCAGTTCGCGCACCGCGAGCATGGCGGCGGTGGGGCCGCAGAAGGCGACCGCGCGTTCGGCGCCGAGCCCGGTGACCACCGACCAGGCGGCCGCGGCCGGTCCGGCGTCGTCCAGGTCGATCAGCAGCCTGCGGCCGTCGACGGCGGAGACCGCCTTGATCGCCTCGGCGAGGGTGGGGACGGTCAGCGGGCCCTGCCGCAGCTCCTCCAGCTGGTCGGCGGTGACCCGGTCGATCGACCGCGGGTCGCGCCAGAGCCGCTCCAGGGTGGGGTCGTGCAGCAGTACGGGCACCCGGTCGCGGGTGAGCCGGACGTCCACCTCGACGGCGTCGGCCCCGGCGGCGAGCGCGGACTCCACGGAGGGCAGGGTGTTCTCGCGGTGGCGGTAGGGGTCGCCGCGGTGGGCGACGGCGAGCGGCTTGGCCATGGCGTTCAACGGATCCTTCCGGCGAGCCAGGGGGTGAGGTCGTGGACGCCGATGGCCTCGCGGTGGCTCGGTTCCCCCGGGACGGTGACGATCAGCGTGGTGGACGGCGGGAAGGTGCGCGCCTTGACGTGCACCAGGTCGGACCAGAGGGCGTTCAGGAAGCCGGGGACGCGGTCGCGGTCGACGTCGAAGGCGATGCCCTCGACGGTCACGGTGACCTCGTCGTGGGTGAACAGCCGGACGGTGACGGCGGGGCGGCCGTCGAACTCCAGCAGTGCCTCGTGCGGGACGGCGTCCGGTTCCCCGTCCGGGCCGCCCGGGCCGGACGGGCCGACCAGCCCGGCGAAGGTCCGGTCGCGGCCGATGTCGTGCTGGGCGCGGACGGTGCGGCCGTGCCGGTCGGCCACGGCCTCGATCGCGAGCACGGCGCTCTGGGTGGTCGGCAGGTGCGGGGGTGTCATCCGGGCCTCTCCTTCGGTTCCGGGACTCGTGGGGCTCGTGGGGCCGGGGCGGCCCGTGCTCGGGCGACGGGCCCCGGCTAGCGTCGTTCGACCATCACATTGGTGGACTTGATGACCGCCGTGGCGGGTGCGCCGGGGACCAGGTTCAGCTCCTCCGCCGACTCCCGGCTGATCAGGGACACCACCCGGAACGGCCCGGCCTGGATCTCCACCTGCGCGGCCACGTCGCCGAGCACCACGTGGGTGACGATCCCCGGGAAGCGGTTGCGCGCCGAGGACGGCCGGCCCTCCGCCTCGGAGTTCTCCGGCCGGGCCAGCTCCCGGGCGAAGGCGGCGAGCTCGGCCCCCGGGATGATCCGGTGCCCGTGCTCGTCCCGCGCGGCGGCGACCCGCCCGGCGTCCACCCAGCGCCGCATGGTGTCGGCGCTGACGCCGAGCAGCGCCGCGGCCTCGCCGATGCGGTACGGGTTGGCCGGCACCTCGGGCTGGCCCATGAGCGTCTCCTGACGGTGGTTCGGGTTCCCGGGGCGAGTGCCCCTGCGCCATCCTGCCGTACGGACGGCGCGGATGATCACGCGAGGGCGGTCACGGCTCGCCGAAGAGGTCGCGCCGCACCGCGTCCCCGGCGGTGAGCACCGCCCCGGCGAGCACCGCGCCGCCGCCCGCCGTGCCGGCCCGCACCTCGGTGCTCAGCGGGGAGAGCCGGGCCAGCCGCCGCTCGACCCGCCCGGCCAGCTCCGGCCCGCCGGCCCGGCCGACCTCGCCGCCGAGCACCACGCAGCCGGGGTCCAGCACCACGCAGACGCTCGCCGCACCGATCGCGATCCGCTCGGCCAGCTCGTCCAGGAAGACCTCGCCCGCCGCGCCCGCCGCCAGGGCGGCCCGTACGGCGGCCTCGGCGGCGGGGGCGTCCCCGGCCGGGCCGGCGGGCAGCCCGTGGGCGCGGGCCAGCGCGCAGATCGCGGCGCTGCCGACCAGACTGTGGAAGCCGCCCTCGCAGCTGTCGGCGCTGGGCAGGGCGACGGTGCCGGGAACGGGCAGGAAGCAGATCTCGCCGGTGCCGCCGGAGAAGCCCCGGCGCAGCCGCCCGTCCAGGATCACGGCGGCGCCGACGCTGTGGCCGAGCCACAGCAGCACGAAGGTGTCGCGGTCGCGCGCGGCACCGACCCGGTACTCGGCCCGCCCGGCCAGGTTGACCTCGTTCTCCAGGATCACCTCGGTGCCGGGCAGCTCGCGCAGCGCGGCGAGGAGTTCGGCGTGCCAGGCGGGGAGCTTGCCGGTGCTCTGCAGCCGGCCGGTGGCCTGGTCGACCAGTCCGGGGGCGCCGACCGCGACGGTGTGCAGCCGGTCGACGCCGACGCCGCGCGCGGTGTCCAGCAGGGCGGCGACGATGGTCCCGGCGGTGTCCGGCCCGCCGTCGCCCTCGACCGGGACCTCGGCGGTGGCCAGGCCGCGCCCGGCCAGGTCGGCGACGACCAGGCCGACGCCGCCGGAGCGGACGTCGAAGGCGGCGAGGTGGGCCCGGGAGGCGACCAGCGCGTAGAGCCGGGCGTTGGGGCCGCGCCGCTGTTCGCCGCGCTCGCCGACGACGGCCACCAGTCCGGTGCGCTGGAGGCGTTCGAGCAGGTCGGCGACGGTCGGCCGGGACAGGCCGGTGAGGTCGCGCAGCTCGGTCGCGGTCAGGGGGCCCTGTTCGAGCAGGAGGTTGAGCGCCAACCGGTCGTTGATCGCCCGGGCGGTGCTCGGCGTGGCCGTACGCGCGGTGGTCATGGCAGCTCATCCTTCCAGAGCATTTCTATCAGGGTCCCTTCCTGATAATTTAGCGACCGTCACAGGGCACTGTCGCGCCCCTCACCGCGCGACCGGGAGGGAAGAACCCATGAGCGGAACCACCGCACCACCACCGCCGGAGCCGTTGACCGCGCCCCGCCGGGCCCGGAGGAGCATCGCCCTGACCTTCCTGGTGCACGGGGCCGTCACCGGCAGCTTCGTCACCCGCATCCCCTGGATCCAGCACCACCTCGACCTCTCGGCCGGCCAGCTCGGCCTGGCCCTGGTCATGCCCGCCGTCGGCTCCTCCCTCGCCATGCCGCTGGCCGGCCGCTTCGTGCACCGCTACGGCGGCCGGGCCGCGGTGCGCGGGCTGATCTCGCTCTGGTGCCTGTCCCTCGCCCTGCCCGCGCTCGCCCCCTCGCTGCCGGTGCTGTGCGCGGCGCTGCTGGTGTACGGCGCCACCTCCGGGATGGCCGACGTCGCGATGAACGCCCAGGGCGTGGAGATCGAGGAGCGGCTCGGCCGCTCGATCATGTCCGGGCTGCACGGGATGTGGAGCGCGGGCGGCCTGCTGGCCTCCCCCTTCGGCATCCTCGCCGCCCACCTGGACCTCGACGCCCGGATCCAGCTGGCCGTCACCGCGCTGGTCCTGCTCGCGCTCGCCCAGCCCGTCTGCCGCGGCCTGCCCGACCTCCGGGCGCACGAGGGCGCGGAGGAGCCGCCGCGGTTCGCACTGCCGCCGCGCAGCTCGCTGGTGATCGGACTGGTCGGCTTCTGCGCGGTCTTCGCCGAGGGCGCCTCGATGGACTGGAGCGGCGTCTACCTGCGGGACGTCACCGGCGCCTCGGCCACCGTCGCCGCCGCCTCGTACACCGCCTTCTCGCTCACCATGGCGGTCAGCCGGCTCGCCGGGGACGCGGCGATCCGCCGCCTCGGCGCCGTCCGCACCACCCGCATCGGCGGCGCCGTCGCCACCGCCGGCGGCCTGCTGGTGGTCGCCGCGGACAGCCCGGCACTGGCCATCCCCGGCTTCGCCCTCATCGGCATCGGCATCGCGGTGATCGTCCCGCTCGCCTTCGCCGCGGCCGGCCGGATCGGCACCAACCCCAGCCAGGCCATCGCGGGCGTCGCCACCGTCACCTACACCTCCGGCCTGATCGCCCCCGCGGTCATCGGCGCCCTCGCCCAGGCCACCTCGCTGACCGTCTCCTTCGGCCTGGTCACCGCACTCGCCTGCGCCCTGCTGCTGAGCGCCGGGGCGCTGCGGCTGGCCGAACGGAATTCCGGCGGCGAGAACGTGACCGCAATGTCACCGGAAAAGCCTTCCGGAAAAGATCTCTCCGCGATATGATGATGAATTCCTGAGGGAATTTCCCGCTAAGGTCTCGAACCGCCGGGCGCACACCGCGCCCGGCGGTTTTCGTGCTCCGCGAGAGGAATTCCCCCGTGTGCTACGACCCGGACGCCGCCCCGCCCGCCCTCGGCCCCGCCCCGTGGCCCCTGGCCGAGGCCGCCCCACTTACCCTGACCTCGGCCGACGGCACCCGGTTCGGCGCCTTCCTGGCCCGGCCGGAGACCGTCACCGGACCCGGGGTGCTCGTCCTGCCGGACAACAGGGGCCTCTCCCCGTTCTACCGCCGGACCGCCGCCCGGCTCGCCGAAAACGGCCACCCGGCCCTCGTCCTCGACTATTACGGCCGCACCGCCGGAGCCGCCCCGGAAAAGCGCCCGGCGGAATTCGGCGAAATGCCGGACCTGCTCCCCCACCTGCTCGCGCTCACCCCCGGAGGACTGGACGCCGACATCACCGCCGCACTGGAACGGCTGCGCGCCGCCGGGCCCGCCGAGGTGGTCGCGCTCGGCTTCTGCTTCGGCGGCCGGCAGGCCTTCCGCACCGCCGCCCCGCGCTTCGGCCTGGCCGGCGCGGTCGGCTACTACGGCTACCCGGACACCCTCAACGGCGCCCCCGGGCCCACCCAACTGGCCGGGGGGCTGACCGCCCCGGTGCTCGCCTTCTGGGGCGGCGCCGACGAGCACATCCCGGCCGCCACCGTCGAGGCCTTCGACGCGGCACTCACCGCGGCCGGCTGCCCCCACGAGTTCGTCAGCTATCCGGGGGCACCCCACAACTTCTTCGAGCTCGCCGCCGTCGAACACGCCGACGCGGCCCGCGACTCGTGGCAGCGCCTGCTGGAGTTCCTCTCCCGACCGGCCTGAGGGCCGTCCCGCGGGTCGGCCCGGGGCGCCGGCGGGGCCCGGGCACCGGTTAGGCTCGGGCGGTGTTCGAGCCCGATGCCGTTCCCGTGCCGCCCGCCGTGCCGCAGGCGCCCACCGTCGCACCGCGTTCCCCGTGGTGGCGGTTCGCGCTGCTGGTGACGGTGCTCGCGGCGACGGCCGGGTCGCTGCTGCTGTGGAGCCCGACGGAGCTGCTGTCCGGCGGGCTGGCGGACCGGATGCCGGGGTACTGGTTCGGCCCGCTGTTCGCCCTGGTCTACGCGGTGGGGACGCTCGCCTTCGTGCCCCGGCCTGCGCTGAACGCGGTCGCCGGTCTGCTGCTCGGCATCCAGCAGGGCGTGCTGCTGGCGGTGCTCGGCACCACCGTGGGCGCGGCCCTGGCCTTCGGGCTCGGCCGGGGCCTCGGCCGGGAGGCGCTGCGCCCGTACCTGCGCGGGAAGGTGCTCGGGGCGCTGGACCGGCGGTTCACCGAGCAGGGCTTCCGCAGCGTGCTGGTACTGCGGCTGCTGCCCGGCATGCCGTTCCAGGCGGCCAACTACGGCGCCGCGTTCTCCGGGGTCCGCTTCCTGCCCTTCGTGCTGGCCACCGCGATCGGCGTGGTGCCGACCACCGCGGTGTACGTCACGGCCGCGGCCAGCGCGGGCCGGCCGGGCTCGGCGGCCTTCCTGCTGTCGGCGGGGGTGATCGCCCTGCTGGTGCTGGGCAGCGTGGTGGGCCTCTGGCGGACGGTCCGTACCCGCCGCCGGGCGACGGCCGGCTGAGCCGCTCCACGGGGCCGGGAGCAGAGCCGGGAGCAAAATCGCTCGCGCCCGCGCGCGGCCGGACGCCAGGATGGCGCGCATGACCGAACCGGACCCGCGGGTGGACCCGCCGATGACGGCCGACGAGGCCGCCACCCTGACCGCCTTCCTCGACTACCACCGCCGCACCCTCGCCCTCAAGTGCGAGGATCTGACCGACGACCAGCTGCGGCTGCGCTCCGTCCCGCCGTCGAACCTCTCGCTGCTGGGCCTGGTCCGGCACATGGCCGAGGTGGAGCTGTACTGGTTCCAGTCCGTCCTGCTCGGCCGGGAGATCACCGGGCACTTCTGGACCGAGGAGCACGAGGACGCCGACTTCGACGACGTCGACACCGCCGACGTCGCGGCCGACTTCGCCACCTGGCGCACCGAGGTCGAGGCCGCCCGCCTCGCCGTCGCCGGCCTGCCGCTGGACACCGTCGGCAAGAACCCGCGCCGGGGACAGCCGGTGACGCTGCGCTGGATCCTCACCCACATGATCGAGGAGTACGCGCGACACAACGGCCACGCGGATCTTCTGCGCGAATTGATCGACGGCGCGACCGGCGAGTGACGCGACGGGTGAAATCGTTTCCTCATTGTTGACAGAAGGTCAATTAAGCCGTGACCGCGACCGATAAGGTCAACGCGCGCAACCGTACGGTGCCGCGCCGCGTCACTGGAAGTGCCCGGGTTCGCCCGGGTTTCCGGCGCGGCACGACTCGTACGGGGGTTGCGAGCGGGCACGGGACCGGTGAACAGTGCGATACTCGGACAGTTCCGACGAGTGGATGACGTGTCAAGAACGGCACGCGACCCCGGGGGACCAGGACGGGACGAGGCAGGGAGGCGCGGCATGGGAGCACTTCGCGACGAGCACCACAACGGGTGGCTGATGCCCTCGGGGAACTACCCGGCCGCGGTGTACGACGACGAGTGGGTGGATCAGGAGACGGTTCCGGCCGCCCCCGCGCCCACGAAGATCGTCTCCCTGCGGCCGACGGGCTTCGAGGCGGCCCGGACGGTCGGTGAGCACATCCGGGCGAGCATCCCGGTGGTCATGGACCTCACCGAGATGAGCGAGGCCGAGGCCAAGCGCATGGTCGACTTCGCCTCCGGGCTGATCTTCGGCACCAGGGGCGGCATCGAGCGGATCGCCCGGAGGGTCTTCCTGCTCACCCCGGCCGACGTCGAGGTCATGGTGATCGACCGCCCGATGGACGAGACCGGCTTCTACAACCAGAGCTGAGCTGAGGCCGCACGGCGGCACCCCGGACCGGGGACGGTACACCCACCGTCCCCGGTTTTTTGCTGCCTGCCCACCGAGACCCGACGCCTCACCTGAGAGCTGGAACAAAAGAATGAGACATCCACGTCTCACATGAACTAGACTCGATGCATGGCCACCGATCGCGACACCGTCCTGGAAGCCGCCGTCGGCGTCCTCTCCCGCCGCCCGACCGCCCACCTGGACGAGATCGCGCGCGCCGCCGGCATCAGCCGCGCCACGCTGCACCGGCTCTTCCCCGGGCGCGACGCGCTGATCCGCGAGGTCGGCCTGCTCGGGCTGCGCCGCTTCGCCTCCGCGCTGGACACCGCCGACGTCGAGCGGGGCGACGCCGAGGCCGCGCTGCGCCGCCTGGTGGACGCCTCCGTCCCGGACGCCATGCTCTGCGCCTTCCTGGCCGGCGAGAACCAGCTCTACGAGAACGAGGACATCAACGACCTCTGGGAGGTCCAGATCGCCCGGCTGCACGCGCTCTTCCTGCGCGGCCAGCAGCAGGGCGTGTTCCGCATCGAACTGAGCGCCGCCTGGCTGAGCGAGGCCTTCTTCGACCTGGTGGCCGGCGTCGGCTGGTCCATCCAGGACGGCCGACTCGCCCCGCGCGACGCCGCCTTCTCGCTCGCCGAGCTGTTCCTCGGCGGCGCGCTGCGCAGACCGGACACCCGCACCCCCGCCGGCGCCACCGCCGGCAGCACCGCCACCCCTGTCCACAGCACTTCCGACCACGGGCCGGACACCGATAGACCATGAACGAGCGAAGCGAGCGAATCATCAAAAGGCGCGCATTGTGCGAAGCGCCTGCCGAGCGAAGCGAGGTGGGAGCGTGAGCACCCTGACCGCCCGCCAGCGCTGGACCGGCCTCGCCGTCCTCGTCCTGGCCGTGACCGTGGTCGCCCTGGACGCGACCGTCCTCTCCCTCGCCATCCCGTCGATCAGCGAGACGCTGCGCCCCAGCGGCACCCAGCTGCTCTGGATCGGCGACTCCTACTCCTTCGTGCTGGCCGGCCTGCTGGTCAGCATGGGCGCCCTGAGCGACCGGATCGGCCGCAAGAAGCTGCTGCTGGCCGGGTCCGCCGCCTTCGGCGCCGCCTCGCTGCTGGCCGCCTACGCGCCGAGCGCCGGCTGGCTGATCCTGGCCCGCGCGCTGCTCGGCGTGGCCGGGGCGACGATCATGCCCTCCACGCTCTCGCTGATCCGCGGCCTCTTCCCGGACGACCGGGAGCGGGCCACCGCGATCGGCATCTGGGGCGCGGCCGCCACCGCCGGCGCCGCCCTCGGGCCGGTGGTCGGCGGGGTGCTGCTGGAGCACTTCTGGTGGGGTTCGGTGTTCCTGCTGAACATCCCGGTGCTGATCCTGCTGCTGGTATCCGGCGCCTGGCTGCTGCCGGAGTCCAAGGACCCGAAGCCGGGCCGCTGGGACGTGCTGAGCGTGCTGCTGTCGATGGCCGGTGTGATCGGCACGGTGTACGCGATCAAGGAGGCCGCCGCGCACGGCGTGGACCGCTGGGACGTGCCGGTCACCTTCGTCCTCGGCGCCACCGCGCTGTTCCTCTTCGTCCGCCGCCAGCTGCGGCTGGAGACCCCGCTGCTCGACGTCCGGCTGTTCCGCGACCGGCGGTTCACGGCGGCCGTCTCGGCCTCGCTGATCTCCCTGGTCGGGCTCTCCGGCGTGATCTTCGTGGTCTCGCAGTACCTCCAGCTGGTCCGCGGCTACCAGCCGCTCCAGGCGGGCCTGGCCGAGCTGCCGGCCTTCGCGGGTTCGGTGGCCGGCGGTCTGCTCACCGCCGCGATCGCCCGGCGCTTCGGCGCCCGCAAGGCGCTGACGGCCTGCCTGCTGGCGATGGGACTGGGCGTGGGCGCGCTCGGCTGGCTGTCGCAGGACACCACCTACCTGCTGCTGGCCGCCTCCTTCCTGCTGGTCGGGACGGCCGAGGGCGTGGTCTACACGCTCGGCGCCGACCTGGTGCTGACCGCCGCGCCCGCCGACAAGGCCGGGGCCGCCTCGGCGGTCTCGGAGACGGCGTACGAGCTGGGCACCGCGCTCGGCATCGCCCTGGTGGGCTCGGTGGTCGGCTCGATCTACGCGAGCGGGCTGGCGGTCCCGGCCGGGACGGACCCGGCGGCCGCCGCCCGGGCCGGCGAATCGCTGGGCTCGGCCGTCGAGACGGCGCAGGGCCTGTCGCCGGAGCTCGCCCGGCCGCTGCTGGCGAGCGCCCGGGAGTCCTTCGTCAACGGCATGAACAGCGCCGGGCTGCTGGCCGCCGCGCTGCTGGTCGGTGCGGCCGTGATGGCCTGGCGGCTGCTGCGCGGGCTGTCCGAGCCGAAGCCCGGGGCGGCGACCGGTTCGCAGGGCGCGGTCGACGCACCGGCCGAGCAGCCGAAGGTCACCGCGTAGCAGTGCCCGGGAACGGCCGTTTCCCCCGGGGGAACGGCCGTTCCCGTCTGTCGGAGCGGGGGTTTGAAGACAGGCCCTAGGAAGCCCCGAAGGGCAGCTCCAGCTCCGCCCAGACCACCTTGCCGTCCCGGGTCAGCCGGCTGCCCCAGCGCTGGGCCAGCTCGCTGACCAGGAACATCCCGCGTCCGCCCTCGTCCTGCTCGGCGAACGGGCGCAGCTGGGGCGTCTGGCCACCGGCGTCGGAGACCTCCACGGTGAGCACCCGGTCGCGGAACAGCCGCAGCCGGCGCGGGGCGTCGGCGTGCAGCAGGGCGTTCGTGACCAGCTCGCTGACCAGCAGCTCGGCGTAGTCGGTGAGCGCCGACAGGCCCCAGGCCTCCAGGGTGACGCGGGTGAAGCGGCGGGCCTTGCCGGGCACCCGGCCCCCGCCGGACAGCGGCAGGGTGGCGATCCGGTCGGCGGGCAGCGGCAGCACCCTGGCCATGATCATCGCGATGTCGTCCTCGGTGCCGTCGGTGACCAGCGCCGCGAGGACGGCGTCGCAGTTCTCCTCCAGGGTCCGGCCGGGGCCGGACAGGGTGCGGGCGAGCAGGTCGATTCCGGCGTCCAGGTCCTGGCCGCGCCGCTCGACCAGGCCGTCGGTGTAGAGCGCGACCATGCCGCCCTCGGGAATGTCGAACTCGATCGACTCGAAGGCCACCCCGCCGACGCCCAGCGGCACCCCGGGCGGCACGTCCACCCGGGCGGCGATGCCGTCGGGGCCCACCCGGACCGGCGGCAGGTGCCCGGCCGAGGCGATCTGGACGGTGCGCTCCAGCGGGTCGTACACCGCGCAGACGCAGGTGGCGAACTGGCCCTCGCCGATTTGCGTGGCGGTCTCGTCCAGCCGGGTGAGGACCTGCTCGGGCGGCATGTCGAGGGTGGCGAGGGTCCGGGCGACGGTGCGCAGCTGGCCCATCGTGGCGGCGGCCCGGATGCCGTGGCCCATCACGTCGCCGACCACCAGGGCGACCCGTCCGCAGGACAGCGGCACCACGTCGAACCAGTCGCCGCCGACCTCGCTGACCACGCTGCTGGGCAGGTAGCGGTAGGCGATCTCCAGGCCGAGGGTGCGGTGCACCTCCTGCGGCAGCAGGCTGCGCTGGAGGGTGAGCGCGGTCTCCCGCTCGCGGCGGTAGAGCCGGGCGTTGTCGAGCGCCAGCGCGGTGCGGGCGACCAGTTCCTCGGCGAGGGCGACATCGGCGGCGGTGAACGGCTCGGGGTTGCGCATCCGGATGAACTCGGAGCCGCCGAGCACCATGCCCCGGGCGGTGATCGGCACCATCAGGTACGAGTGGATGCCCGCCGCCATGCCGGGGGCCACCCGGTCCTCGCTGGCCACCAGTCCGCGCAGCGCCTCCTCGTCCACGTGCGAGCGCAGCAGCGGCTTCCCGCTGCGCAGGCACTGGACGTAGCTGCGGTCCGGGGAGTACTCGGAGGTCTCGCCGATCACGTCCACGGCGTGCGCGAGGCCGCTCTCGTAGGACTCCCCGACGGCGACGGCGCGCAGCGTGATGTTCCGGTCGGAGGGGATCACGGTGGGCTCGGAGCCGCGCAGCACCGGCTCCAGCAGGTCGACGGTGGCGAAGTCGGCGAACCGGGGGACGACCGCCTCGATCAGCTCCTCGGCGGTGCGCTGGAGGTCGAGGGTGGTGCCGATCCGGGCGGTCGCCTCGGCGATGGTGGTGAGCCGTTCCTGGGCGCGGGCGGCGCGGGCCTCGGCCTGGAAGCGCTCGGTGACGTCGATGATCGAGGAGCAGACCCCGAAGATCCGGCCGGTGGAGTCCTCCAGCCGGAAGTAGGAGGCGGACCAGGCGTGGTCCCGCTTGGGGTCGCCGGGGACCCTTCCGTGCGAGCGGGCGTCCACCACGGGTTTGCCGGTTCTCAGCACCTGACGCATGATCTGCTCGATCTCGGCACTGTTGATGCCGGGCAGCACGGCGGATATCCGGCGGCCGAGGTGGGCGGCGACCGGCACCCCGTTCATCCGGGCCAGCGCCTCGTTGATCCGGATGTAGCGCAGTTCGGTGTCGTAGACTGCCATGCCGATCGGCGAGCGGTCGAAGACGCCGTCCAGCACCGCGAGGTCGGCCTCGACGGCGTGCAGGGCGCGAATGTCGGAGGCGGTGGCGAGCAGCAGCAGGGTGCCGCCCGGGACGGCGATCGGGTAGGTGCGGAACTCCAGGTCGACCTTGTGGCCGTCGCGGTGGCGCACCGGGAAGACGCCGGACCAGCCGCTGCCGCCCATGATCCGCTCGAAGAGGCCGAGCACCTCGGAGCGGTCGGAGTCGTCGGTGAGCAGTTGGGCGGCGTAGCTGCCGACGGCCTCCTCGGAGGAGTAGCCGAGCAGGGCCTCGGCGTCCTCGCTCCAGTGCAGGATCAGTCCGTCGTCCTGGAGCAGCGCCGTAGCGAGCGGGACGAGCCGATGGCCTTCGGGGTACGTGCCGTCGGAACGTCCGGGATTGCCGCCCGGTGCCGGGGCGGCGTCGGTCGCGTCCCACTCGTGTCCGTGCATGATCAGGCAGCACCCCGGTTCGGCTCGTGCCCGGCCGGGGGCCTCGCGGTCCGTGCCGGCCGGGATTCTTCTCCAGACTGCACGGACATCGGCCGCCCGGCGACCCCTTGGTCAGGGGGCGTCCGGCCGCTCCGGTTGTACGGGCGTCATGGGCGTACCGGCCGCAGCGTACTCTCCAGAACGCCCGCCCACTGCCGGATCACTCCGGAACGTCGGTGGCTGTCGTCGGTGAGCAGGTTGGCGAGGCCCAGTCCGCGGGCGAGGTCCAGTGTGGCCTGCACGGATTCGCGCACGCCGGGGCGGCTCTCGTCGGCGTCCAGGAACTCCACGGCGGCCCGGTGGGCCTCCCGGCCGACGCGGCCCTCCAGGGCGATGATCCGCTCACGCAGCGCCTCCTCGGTGGCGGCGGCGGTCCACAGGTGCAGGGCGGCGCGGAACAGCGGGCCGGTGTAGAGGCGCACGATCATGTCGACCACGGCCCCGGTGCGGTCCGGCCCGGCGGCCGGCAGTTCGTCCGCGTGGGCGCGGACGGCTGCCAGCCGCTCGGCGGTGACGTGCTCGACGGCCGCGGTGAAGAGGTCCTCGCGGGTCGGGAAGTGGTGCTGGGCCGCGCCCCGGGAGACCCCGGCCCGCTCGGCGACGACGGTGACGGTCGAGCCGTGCCAGCCGAGTTCGGCCAGGCATTCCACGGCCGCCGCGAGCAGCCGGGCCCGGGTGGCTCGGCTGCGGTCCTGCTGCGGGGCGCGGGCGGCGGGGTGGCTGGTCATGGCGGCGGGCGGTTCCTGTTCCGATCGGGGCGCGGCGGGTCCCGGTCGGGGCGCGGCAGGAAGATCCTCACAGACGGGCGCCGGTCTTCGGCCGCCGGGGCGGCCCGGTCCGGTCAGCGGACGCCGGCGCGCCCGGCCTCGCGGGCGCGCAGTTCGCGGCGGAGGATCTTGCCGGCCGCGGACTTGGGGACGGCGTCCACGAACTCCACCGCGCGGACCTTCTTGTACGGGGCGACCTGCCCGGCGACGTACCCGGTGACCTCCTCCTCGGTCAGGGCGCTGCCCGGGGCGCGGACCACGAAGGCCTTGGGGCACTCGGTGCCCTCGGCGTCCGGGACCCCGATCACGGCGGCGTCGGTGATCTGCGGGTGGCCGAGCAGGACGGCCTCCAGCTCGGCGGGGGCGACCTGGTAGCCCTTGTACTTGATGAGTTCCTTGACCCGGTCGACGATGTGCAGGTAGCCGCGCTCGTCCACGAAGCCGACGTCGCCGGTGTGCAGCCAGCCCTCGGCGTCGACCACCGCGGCGGTCTCGGAGGGGCGGCCGAGGTAGCCCTTCATCACCTGCGGGCCGCGGATCAGCAGCTCGCCGCGCTCGCCGGGCCCGAGGTCGCCGTCGGAGCCGTCCAGGGCGGCGATCCGAAGCTCGGTGGAGGGGACCATCCGGCCGACCGAGCCGGGCGAGGGGTCGCCCTCGCGCGGGGAGACGACGTGGGTGACCGGGGAGAGCTCGGTCATGCCGTAGCCCTGGAGCAGGTGCGGCAGGCCCAGGCGCCGGGCGCAGGCGTCGGCGAGTTCGTGGTCCAGCGGGGCGGCGGCGCACAGCAGGTACTCGACGGAGGAGAGGTCGTACCGGTCCACGATCGGGTGCCGGGCCAGTGCGAGGGCGATCGGCGGGGCGACCACCAGGGCCTGCACCCGGTGGTCCTGGACGGTGCGGCAGAACTGCTCCAGGTCGAAGCGGGGCAGCACGACCACGGTGGCGCCGCAGCGCAGCGGCTGGTTGAGCAGCGCGGCCAGCCCGTAGATGTGGAAGAAGGGCAGGACGGCGAGCACCCGTTCGCCCTCGGCGGGGCGGTAGAGGGCGTCGCACTGGGCGAGGTTGGTGGCGATCGAGCGGTGGGTGAGCATCACGCCCTTGGGCAGGCCGGTGGTGCCGCTGGAGTACGGCAGCACGGCGATGTCCTCGCCCGGGTCGATGGCGACCTCGGGGGCGGGGCCGGTGGCGGCCAGCAGGTCGGCGAGCGAGCGGTGGCCCTCGGCGCCGTCCAGGACGACGGTCCCGGCCAGCGGGTGGCCCTGTTCGGCGAGGAGTTCGGCGGCCGCACGGGCGGTCGACAGGAAGGCGGAGACAGTGACCAGCCAGCGGGCGCCGCTGTCGCGCAGCTGGCCGGCCAGGTCGGCGGGCTTGGCGAAGGAGGAGACCGTGGTGACGGTGGCGCCGGCCCTGGTCGCGCCGTAGAAGGCCATCGGGTAGGCGGTCGAGTTGGGGCTGAAGAGGGCGACGACGTCACCGCGGCGCACGCCTGTCTCGGCCAGCCCGGCGGCCACCCGCTCGACGGCGGCGGCGAGTTGGGCGTAGCTGGTGCTCTCGCCGGTGACGCCGTCGATCAGGGCCGGGCGGTCGCCGTACCTGTGCGCGGCGCCGAGTACCGCCTCGTGGATCGGCCGGTCGACCGCGGAGACGTCGGGGAACTCGCTGCGGAACACCAAGGTGAGCCTCCAGTAAGGAAGTTGACGTAGCAACAAAACCGGCGAGCAGTTCCGTGCGGGGCGCGTTCAGGAGCATACGGACAGTCGGGGGTCCGGCTCGGCCATTGTGGGGAACCCATGACGGTCCGTGCGTGGCGCGGTTGCTTCCGGGGGGCGCCCGACGGGACGGTGTGCACCACGGGCTCGAATGGACCGTCCGGGTGAGCACCGCCGCCCGCCGCGCCACTCACCCGGGATCCGGCTCCCCGCGCTCGCGCCCGACGCCCCGGCGACCGCCCTCGGACCGACCGCCGCGCACCGGGGACACCACCGGCCCGTTCGCACACCTGGGCGAGGTCTCGTGCATCAGTACGACTTCGGCAGCCCGAGGGTGTGCTGGGCCACGTAGTTGAGCACCATCTCGCGGCTGACCGGGGCGACCCGGCCGACCCGGGTGGCGGCCAGCAGCGCGCCCAGCCCGTACTCCTGGGTCAGGCCGTTGCCGCCGAGGGTCTGCACCGCCTGGTCGACGGTACGGGCGGCGGCCTCGCCGGCCGCGTACTTGGCCATGTTGGCGGCCTCCCCGGCGGCGAGGTCCTCCCCCGCGTCGTAGAGCAGCCCGGCCTTCTGGGTCATCAGCCGGGCCAGCTCGATCTCCACCGCGCACTGGGCGAGCGGGTGGGCCAGGCCCTGGTGGGCACCGATCGGGGTGGACCAGACCGTGCGGGTCTTCGCGTACTCGACCGCCTTGCCGAGGGCCTGGCGGGCGAGGCCGAGCGAGAAGGCCGCGGTGAGGATGCGCTCGGGGTTCAGGCCGGCGAACAGCTGCAGCAGGCCCGCGTTCTCGTCGCCGACCAGGGCGTCGGCGGGCAGCCGGACGTCGTCCAGGAAGACCTGGAACTGCTTCTCCGGGGCGACGAGCTCCATCGGGATCGCCCGGAACTCGAAGCCGGGGGTCTCGCGCGGGACGACGAACAGGCAGGGCTTCAGCTTGCCGGTGCGGCCCCCACCGTTGTCCACAGTCTCGGTACGGGCCACGAACAGCACCGCGTCACAGTGGTCGATGCCGGAGACGAACACCTTGCGGCCGGTCAGCAGCCAGTCCTCGCCGTCCCGGCGGGCCACCGTGGAGATCCGGTGGGAGTTGGAGCCGGCGTCCGGTTCGGTGATGCCGAAGGCCATCCGGCGGCTGCCGTCGGCCAGGCCCGGCAGCCAGCGGCGCTTCTGCTCCTCGGTGCCGTAGCGGGCTATCACGGTGCCGCAGATCGCCGGGGAGACGATGAGCAGCAGCAGCGGACAGCCGGCGGTGCCGAGCTCCTCCAGGACGATGGCGAGGTCGGTGATGCCGCCGCCCCCGCCGCCGTACTCGACGGGCAGGTTGACGCCGAGGTATCCGGCCTTGCCGGCGTCCGCCCACAGCTCGTCGGCGGGTTCGCCGGCCCGGGCCTTGGCGAGGTAGTAGGCGGAGCCGTAGCGGCGGCCGAGGTCGCCGACGGCCCGGCGCAGGGCCTGGCGTTCGGGGGTCTCCAGGAGCTGACTGCCGATGGTGGACATGCGGGTCCTTCCTCAGGCTTCGATGGGCTGGACGACGGCCAGCAGGGTGCCGGTTTCGACCTGCCGGCCGGGGGTGGCGCGCAGTTCGACGAGGGTGCCGTCGGCCGGGGCGGCGACGCGGTGCTCCATCTTCATCGCCTCCAGCACCAGCAGCGGCTGGCCGGCGGTGACGGTGTCCCCGACGGCGGCGACGACCCGGACGACGGTGCCGGGCATCGGGGCGAGCAGCGCGCCGGGCTCGGTGCGGACGGTGGGGTCGGGGAAGCGCGGCAGGGCGGTGAGCACGGTGCCGCCGGCCGGGGTGTCGACGTGCACCCGGTCGCCGTAGCGGGCGACCCGGTAGGTGCGTCGCAGCCCGTCCTCGGACAGCACCACCCGGTCCGGCGCGGCCTCGACGAGCTCGACGCCCGGGTGGTCCCCGGCCAGCAGACCTGCGCGGGTCAGCCGGTAGCGGACGGCCGACTCGGTGCCGTCCTCGGCCCGGTAGCACTTGAGCTGCGGCTGCGAGGGCAGGTTGCGCCACCCGGAGGGCAGGGCGCCGCGGCGGCCCGCGGCGTCGGCGAGGGCGGCGGCCAGCGCGGCGCGGTCGACGCCCTTGCTGTCCGGGGCGGTGAGTTCGGCCGCGTGCTCGGCCAGGAAACCGGTGTGCAGCTCCGCGGCAAGGAAGGCCGGGTGGCGCAGGGCGCGCACCAGCAGGTCCCGGTTGGTGGCCGGGCCGTGGATGCGGGCGCGGGCGAGCGCGTCGGCGAGCCGGCGGGCGGCGGCCGCGCGGGTGGGCGCCCAGGCGATCACCTTGGCGAGCATCGCGTCGTAGTGCGGGGTGATCTCGCTGCCGGCCTCCACTCCGGAGTCCAGCCGCAGTCCGGTGCCCCTGCCCGTTCCTGCGCCGGCTCCTGCCCCTGCTCCTGCTCCTGCTCCTGCTCCTGCTCCTGTGAACTCCTGGTACGGGAACGCGAGTTCGAGCCGGTGCAGGGTCCCGGTCGCGGGCTGCCAGTCCTTGGCCGGGTCCTCGGCGTAGAGCCGGGCCTCGATCGCGTGGCCGGCGGGGACCGGCGGCTCGGGCGCCAGCGCCTCCCCCTCGGCGACGGCGAGCTGCAGCGCCACCAGGTCCAGCCCGGTGACGGCCTCGGTGACCGGGTGTTCGACCTGCAGGCGGGTGTTCATCTCCAGGAAGAAGAACCGGCCGTCCCCGGTGAGCAGGAACTCCGCGGTGCCGGCGCCCGTGTAGCCGATCGCCCTGGCCGCGTCGCGGGCCGCCGCGTGCAGGCCGGCGCGCACCTCCGCGGGCAGGCCGGGGGCCGGGGCCTCCTCGATCACCTTCTGGTGCCGCCGCTGCAGCGAGCAGTCGCGGTCGCCGACCGCCCAGACGGTGCCGTGGGCGTCGGCCAGCAGCTGGACCTCGACGTGCCGTCCGGCGGGCAGGTAGCGCTCGCAGAACACCTCGTCCGAGCCGAAGGCCTTGGCCGCCTCGGCGCGGGCGGCCGCCAGTTCGCCGGGGAGGTCCGCCAGGCTCCGGACGACCCGCATGCCGCGCCCGCCACCGCCCGCCGCGGCCTTGACCAGCAGGGGCAGGTCGGCCTCGGTGGGCTCGGTCAGCGCGCCGAGCACCGGCACCCCGGCCGCGGCCATCAGCTCCTTGGCGGCGGTCTTGGAGCCCATCGCGGCGATCGCGGCCGGCGGCGGGCCGACCCAGAGCAGTCCCGCGTCCAGCACGGCCCGCGCGAAGTCCGCGCTCTCGGACAGGAATCCGTAGCCGGGGTGGACGGCGTCGGACCCGGCGGCGAGCGCGGCCCGGACGATCAGGTCGGCCCGCAGGTAGGTGTCGGCGGGCGCGGCGCCGGGCAGCCGGACGGCCGCGTCGGCCTCGCGAACGTGCGGGGCGCCGGCGTCCGGGTCGGAGTGGACGGCGGTGGTCGCGATGCCGAGCTCCCGGCAGGTGCGGAAGACCCGACGGGCGATCTCACCCCGGTTGGCGACCAGCAGATTGGTGATCATCGTCTCGGGGGTCCTTTACAGTCGGAAGACGCCGTAGCCGCGCGCGCCCTCGACCGGCGCGTTGTGGATCGCGGACAGGCACAGGCCGAGCACCGTCCGGGTGTCGCGTGGGTCGATCACGCCGTCGTCGTACAGCCGGCCGGAGAGGAACACCGGCAGCGACTCGGCCTCGATCTGCTGCTCGACCATCGCCCGGATCGCCGCGTCCGCGTCCTCGTCGTAGGGCTGTCCCTTCGCCGCGGCGGACTGCCGGGCCACGATCGACAGCACTCCGGCGAGCTGCTGCGGGCCCATCACCGCGGACTTGGCGCTCGGCCAGGCGAACAGGAACCGCGGCTCGAAGGCCCGCCCGCACATGCCGTAGTGGCCGGCCCCGTACGAGGCGCCCATCAGGACCGACAGGTGCGGGACCTTCGAGTTGGCGACCGCGTTGATCATCATCGCGCCGTGCTTGATGATGCCGCCCTGCTCGTAGTCCCTGCCGACCATGTAGCCGGTGGTGTTGTGCAGGAAGAGCAGCGGGGTGTCCCGCTGGTTGGCCAGCTGGATGAACTGGGCGGCCTTCTGGGACTCCTGGCTGAACAGCACGCCCTGGGCGTTGGCCAGGACGCCGACCGGGTAGCCGTGGAGGCGGGCCCAGCCGGTGGCCAGGCTGGTGCCGTAGAGCGGCTTGAACTCGTCGAAGTCGGAGCCGTCGACGATCCGGGCGATCACCTCGCGCGGGTCGAAGGGCACCTTGAGGTCGCCGGGGACGATCCCGAGCAGTTCCTCCTCGTCGTACGCGGGCGGTTCGGCGAGCCGGTCCGGGCCGGGGCCGGGCTTGCGGTGGTCGAGCCGGGCGACGATCCGGCGGGCGATCCGCAGCGCGTCCGCCTCGTCCACCGCGAAGTGGTCGGCCAGGCCGGAGACGCGGGCGTGCATCTCGGCGCCGCCCAGCGACTCGTCGTCGGCCTCCTCGCCGGTGGCCATCCTCACCAGCGGCGGGCCGCCGAGGAACACCTTGGCGCGCTCCTTGACCAGCACGGTGTGGTCGGACATGCCCGGCACGTAGGCGCCGCCGGCCGTCGAGTTGCCGAACACCACGGCCACGGTGGGGATTCCGGCGGCGGACAGCCGGGTGAGGTCGCGGAACAGGGCGCCGCCGGGGATGAAGATCTCCTTCTGGCTGGGCAGGTCGGCGCCGCCCGACTCGACCAGGTTGACCAGCGGGAGGCGGTTGTTCAGCGCGATCTCGTTGGCCCGCAGGGCCTTTCGCAGGGTCCAGGGGTTGCTGGCGCCACCGCGCACCGTCGGGTCGTTGGCGGTGATCACGCACTCCACGCCCTCGATCGTGCCGATCCCGGTGACCAGGGCCGCGCCCACCGGGTAGTCGCTGCCCCACGCGGCCAGCGGGGACAGCTCCAGGAACGGGGAGTCCGGGTCGACCAGCAGCTCGATCCGCTCGCGGACCGGCAGCTTGCCGCGCTTGCGGTGGCGCTCCACGTACCTGGGGCCGCCGCCCGCCAGCGCCTTGGCGTGCTCGGCGTCGAGTTCGGCGAGCTTGGCGACCATCGCGGCGCGGTGCTCGGCGTGATCGGGCCCGGCCGGGTCGACACGGGTGGTCAGGACGGTCACAGCGGGGCCTCCGGGCTGTCCAGGAGCAGGGTCGGGATGTCGAGGTGGCGCGAGCGCAGCCACTCCCCGAGGGCCTTGGCCTGCGGGTCGAAGCGGTGCCGGGCGGCGACGCCCTCGCCGAGCAGACCGGTGAGGGTGAAGTTGACCGCGTACAGGTTCGGCAGGACGTGCCGGGTGACGCTCAACCCGGCGGTCTCCGGCAGGAGTTCGCGCAGCCGCTCGACGGTGAGGGTGTGCGCCAGCCAGCGCCAGCCGTCCGCGGAGCGGGCCCAGACGCCGAGGTTGGCGTCCCCGCCCTTGTCGCCGCTGCGGGCGCCGGCCACCAGGCCGAGCGGGGCCCGCCGGGTGGGGCCGGCCGGCAGCGGTTCGGGCAGCTCGGCCTCCACCGAGCGGGCCTGGTGGGGCTGTTGGGCCCCGGTGATGACGGGCGCCGGCGGTACGGCGATCCGGCGGCCGTCCGGCAGCACGGCGGTGTGCTCGACGGCCTTCGCGTCGACGTGCGCGGCGCTGAACACGCCGTACGGCGCGCCCGGTCCGGGCGGGGCGGTGAGGTGGAAGCCCGGGTACCCGGAGAGACCCAACTCGACGGCTGCCTTGCCGAGTTCGCGTCCGACCTTGGCCGGGTCCGGGTCGCGGGCGGCCAGCCGCAGCAGGGCGGAGGCGCCCTCCTCGGTCGGGGCGTCCGGGTGGTCGGTGCGGGCCAGGGTCCAACGCAGTTCGGCGGGCCGGGCGCCGGGCGGCAGGGCGTCGGCGAACTGCCGCCGCACCAGCTCGGCCTTGGCCTCGATGTCCAGGCCGGTGAGGACGAACACCACCTCGTTGAGGTGGCCGCCGAGCCGGTTGAGGCCCGCCTTCAGGGTGGGCGGCGGGGCCTCGCCGCACACGCCGTCGATCCGGACCCGGTCCGGGCCCTCCACGGTGAGCCGCACACTGTCCAGCCGGGCCGTGACGTCCGGGCCGAGGTAATGCGGTCCGCCGGTCTCGTACAGGAGTTGGGCGGTGACGGTGCCGGTGGTGACGGCGCCGCCGGTGCCCGGGTGCTTGGTGATCACGCTGGATCCGTCGGCGCGCAGTTCGGCGAGCGGGAAGCCGGGCCGGGTGACGTCGTGCTCGCGGAAGAAGGCGTAGTTGCCGCCGGTCGCCTGGGCGCCGCACTCCAGGACGTGCCCGGCCACCACGGCGCCGGCCAGGGCGTCCAGGTCCTCCGGGGTCCAGCCGAAGTGGGCGATCCCGGGGCCGGCGACCAGTGCCGCATCGGTCACCCGGCCGGTCACCACCACGTCGGCGCCACCGGCCAGGCAGGCGGCGATGCCGAACCCGCCGAGGTAGGCGTTGGCGGCCAGCAGACCGCCCGGCAGGCCGAGTTCGGCCCGGCGCGGAAGCAGGTCGTCGCCCTCGACATGGCCGACGGCCGTCTCGACCCCGAGCCGCCCCGCCAGCGCCCGCAGCTCCTCGGCGAGCCGGGCCGGGTTGAGGCCGCCCGCGTTGACCACGATCTTCACGCCGCGCTCGCGGGCCAGGCCGAGGCACTCCTCCATCTGGCGCAGGAAGGTCCGGGCGTAGCCGAGCGACGGGTCCTTCAGCCGGTCCCGGGCGAGGATCAGCATCGTCAGCTCGGCCAGGTAGTCCCCGGTGAGCACGTCCAGCGGCCCGCCGGTGAGCATCTCCCGCATCGCGGCGAAGCGGTCCCCGTAGAACCCCGAGGCGTTGCCGATCCGCAGTACCGTGCCGTCGCGCACCAAGGCGCCTCCCCTGCCGGTGAGTTGGGCACGCCCTCGGACGGGCGCCACCGGGCAGCAGCGTGGCACCGTTGACAGAAAAAAGCAATCATGCTTGCTTGTTTCTTGGGAATGTGCTCGCCACGGCGGGACACACCTGCCGGTCGGACCGCCCGGGTCGAGCCCGAGCGGTTCCGCCCCGGCACCCGCTCCCTCGCCCGCCGCGAACACTCCTGCGGCGGGTGCGGCCGTGGTGCGGCCGCGCTCAGGGGTGGGCGAAGACCGTGCCGGCGAGGGCGACGTGGACGGCGGTGCCGCCCAGGATGCTCAGGACGGCGTTGCGCCGCCACAGGTGCAGACCGAGAGTGGCAGCCAGGGCGAGGACGGTGGGAGCCGCCCGCGGCGGGCTGGAGAGGGGGAGGTCGCGCAGGGCGTAGACGGTGAGGATCACCATCACGCCGACCGGCATCCGCTCGCTCAGGTGGCGCAGCACGGCGCTGGCCCGCAGCGGGGCGAGGGCGGCGAAGGGCAGCGCGCGCAGGCCCCAGGTGACGGCGGCCGACACTCCGATGGCGGCGAGCAGGTAGGGCGCGTCAGGCACCGGTCGGCTCCTTCGGGGCGGGGGTGCGGGGCCGGGCGAGGGCGCGCCGGGCCAGCAGCCCGGCGGTGAACAGCGCGGTGGCGGCGAGCAGCATCTGGCCGGGGAACAGGAAGCGCGCGGCGAGTGCGCAGACCAGGGCCAGCGCGGGGGTGGGGACGTCGCGCCGGGCCCGGTGGGCATCGACGGCGAGCACGACGAACAGCGCGGTGAGCGCGAAGTCCAGGCCGACCAGCCGGGCGGGCACCAGCGCCCCGAACAGCGCGCCGGCGGTGGCGCCGCCGACCCAGTAGAGCTGGCAGAGCACCTGGAGCCAGATGATGCGCCGCCCGCTCCAGGAGCGCGCCTGCCGCCCGGTGGTCAGGGCGTAGGCCTCGTCCGTCATGGCGAAGGTGCTGTACGCCCGGCCGAACCGGCCGCGGACCCGGTGCAGCGGGAAGGACAGGGCGTAGAAGACGTGCCGGAAGTTCACCAGGAACGCCGTCAGGGCGATCTGCGCGAGCGGGGCGACCGCGACGACGAGCCCGATCAGCAGGAACTCCAGCGACCCGGCGTAGACCAGCGCGGTGAAGGCGGTGGCCCACCACCAGCTCAGTCCCGCGTGGACGACGAGCACGCCGAACGCGATGCCGAGCGGGAACAGGCCCAGGCCGACGGAGCCGGAGTCCCGGAGCGCGGCTGCCAGGTCGTTCCGGGCGGTCGGCGCGGCGGCGTTCGTTTCGGCGGGGTTCGTTTCGGCGGGGTTCGTTTCGGCGGCAAGCGCGGGGGGTGGAACGGGACGGGCGAGCGTCCCGCCGGGGGCCTACGAGGGCTTCCTCACGGCCCGGCTCATGGGGCTGCCGGCCGTCGCCCGGGTCGACTCGCACCTGACCATGAAGATCATCAAGAACGACGGCTGAACGGACCGGCTGAACGGACCCCCGTCGGCCGCGGTCACGGTCGGCCACGGACGGCCGGGCGCTTCCCCGGGGGGGGCGGCCCGTCAGGTGTAGAGGGCGGCGGCGCGGCGGGTGGCCTCGGCGAGGCGGGCGCGGAATTCGGGCGGCTGGAGGACCTCGGCCTCCGGGCCGAGGCGGAGGAGTTCGAAGCAGCCGATGTCCCAGCTCTCGACCGGCAGGGTCACGGTGACCCAGCCGTCGGCGTCCGGCGGGCCCGCGGTGGCGAGGGCGTCGGCGGCGGCGGTCGGTTCCAGCAGGGCGGCGAGGTTCTCCACGGCGAA
Source organism: Kitasatospora sp. NPDC054795 (assembly GCF_053611565.1). Lineage (NCBI taxonomy): Bacteria > Bacillati > Actinomycetota > Actinomycetes > Kitasatosporales > Streptomycetaceae > Kitasatospora > Kitasatospora sp. NPDC054795. Next base: position 26,648 of record NZ_JBSHAP010000055.1, on the reverse strand, counting down.
CGGGCTCAGGCGCACCAGGGCCCGCTCGCGCAGCATGGCGCGGGTGAACTCCCGTGCCGCCGCGGCCCAGTGCTCGGCGAGGTCGAACTCCGGGTCGCGCTCGAACCGTTCCTCGCCGGCCTCGGCGGTCTCGAAGCGGTCCACGCGGTACGAGCCGAACCGGCCGGAGGGCCCGCGCGCCACGGCGTACCACTGCCCGGCCTTCAGGACCAGGCCGTACGGCTCCAGCCGCCGGTCCCGGGTGCCGCCGCGCGCCGCGTAGCGGGCGTGGAGCACGCGGTCCTCCCACACCGCGCGCGAGACCTCGGCGAGCAGCGCGGGCGTCTCCGCCTCACGGAACCAGGCCGGTGCGTCGAGGTGGAACCGCTGGACGGCCGCCGCGGGGGCGTCGCCGAGCGCGGCGGCGACCTTCAGCCGGGCGGCCAGGGCCCGCCCGGCCAGGCCCATGTCGCGCAGCGGGCCCGGGAGGCCGGCCAGGTGCAGGACCTCCGCCTCCGCGCGTTCGAGGCCGGTGAGGCGGGTGCGGTAGCCGTCGACCAGCCGGTAGCCGCCGCCCCGGCCGCGTTCGGCGTACACCGGCACCCCGGCCTCGACCAGGGCGGCGACGTCCCGCTGCACGGTGCGCTCGGAGACCTCCAGCTCGCCCGCGAGTTCCGCGGCGGTCATCTCCCGCCGGGACTGGAGGAGCAGCAGCAGCGCGATGGCCCGGCTCGCCCGCACGTCGCCCCCTTCGCCCGTCCGTCTCCGTCGTGCGCCCGGTGGTCCCACGGCGGCGCCGGCACCATTCTCGCCGGGCGCGGGTCCGGTGCGCGCGGGTCCTCCGCGAGCGGGTCCGGTGCGAGCGGGTCCGGTGCGAGCGGGGTCACGCCTCCCCCGCCCTCCCGCCGACCTCGCCGCCCTCGGCGCCCTCGCCGAGCCTGGCGGGGTCGGAGGCGAACACGGCCATCCACTGCGGGTGCAGCCGGTAGTAGACCACGTCATTGTCCCAGTCGAAGGCGTCGGCGCCGTAGAAGTCCCGGAAGTACGCGAGCAGGTCCGGCCAGTCCGCGGCCGGCTCGCCGTCGTGGGGGTTGAGGACCTCCACGGTGCCGTGGGTGAACACGCCCAGGTCCTCCCCGCGCAGGTGCGCGGCGCTGGCGGCGGGCCGGGCGGCGAGGTGCCGCGCCTTGGCGGCGCCCCGGGCGGTGCCGAAGTGCCACATGCCGTGCAGGAAGTGCCCGTCCACGCCGCTGATCCGGGGCTCGCCCTTCGCCGTCACGGTGGACAGCGCGAGCGTGCACATGCCGGTCAGCACGCCGGTGAGCTGCCCGGCGGTGAGGGTGCGCTCGCTGCTGATGATCGACCGCAGGTGCGTCGTGGAGCGGGAGAGCGAGGTGTCGAGGAGGGCCTGGAGCCGGCGCAGCTCGTCGGGTGTTTCGCGCATGGGGGGTCCTTCTTCCGTGCGAGTTCCGTGCGTCTTTCCGTGTGTCGTCCCGGCCGTCACCGTCACGGCGCCGGCCGGTGACCCCACTGTCTCCGCAGAACCCGACATCCTCTGTCGTATTTCCCCCGCGACTTCCGCGGACGCGACGGGCCCCCGGCCCTCGGCGGATCACCCCGGCAACGCCCTCGCCGCCTGCCGCGCAGTTGCCGGTTTCCGTGCCCGTGACCAGCGAACCGGCAACTACCGGAACCCCAGGATCCGTGTGCCGCCGAACCATTGACCCGGAGTCAGCGCCTCCGGAAGGATTCGCGACCATGACTACGCGCGTAAACCTTCTGTCGCGGTGGCTGGTCGCCCCGCTGCGGTGGGCGGCTCTGCTGTCGGTGCTGGTGTCGGTCGGCGTGTTCTTCGCCGGGGCCGGAGCCGCTCAGGCGGCACCCGCCTGCGGGGTGCTCTCCACCGGCGCGGCGCCGCAGGCGACCGCCGCCGTCCGCTCCGCCTGCGGGCTGATAGGCACCCCGTACTCGTGGGGCGGCGGCCACGGCTCGCAGCCCGGTCCGACGTACGGCCTCTGCGACCCCGCCAACGGCGCCCCCAACGACTGCAACGTCCGGGGCCTGGACTGCTCCGGCATGGTCCGCTACGCCTACGACCTGGCGGTCGGCGCGGACGTCATCAACGGCACCACCCGGACCCAGTGGCCGACCTCCCGGGCGGTCGCCCGCTACTACCGGGCGGACGGGACCGCGCCGCTGCTCCCCGGCGACCTGGTGTACTTCGGCAACACCGCCTCCACCATCCACCACGTCGCGATGTACCTCGGGCAGGGCTGGATCGTCGAGGCCCCCTACTCCGGCGGCTACGTCCAGGTGGCGGCGCTCTCCTCGCACGGCGACTACTACGGCGCGATCCGGCTGTACGGCCCCGGCAGCACCTCCCCGACGACGCCGCCCGCCACCCCGCCTCCGTCGAACAGCGGCCAGTACTGGGTGGACACCAACGCCAACGCGCCGGTGTACGGTTCCCCGACCTCCACCACGAGCACGGGAACGCTGTACCGGGGCACGAACTACGTCTACTGCAAGGCCTGGGGGCGCGAGGTCTCCAGCGGCGCCGGCTACAACCACTGGTGGCTGAAGACCGACCCGGACAGCGGCCCCGGCGGCCAGTGGGTGTCCGCGTTCTACCTGTCCCGGTGGGGCAACGACGTGGCCAAGGACAACAACGGCACCACCATCCCCGACTGCCCGGGTGGCGGCACCCCGCCCGCCACCGGCAAGTACTGGGTGGACACCAACTCCACCGCGAACGTCTACGCCTCGCCGACCTCCACCAACGCCACCGGGACGCTGTACCAGGGGACCAACTACGTCTACTGCAAGGCCTGGGGCCGCGAGATGTCCAGCGGCGCCGGCTACAACCACTGGTGGCTGAAGACCGACTCGGACGGCGGCCCCGCCGGCCAGTGGGTGTCCGCGCTCTACCTGTCCCGGTGGGGCAACGACGTGGCCAAGGACAACAACGGCACCACCATCCCCGACTGCTAGGACCTGTTCAGAACCCTTTCAGGACCCGTTCCGGCCGTGCCGGCCGCAGCCCCTCCCCCTGGGCCCGCGGCCGGCACAGCCGCTTTGCACGGCCGCTCTACCCGACGAGATTCGCGGCCGCCCGGACCGATCAGGATTCGAGAAGCGCCCGGCCGGGGTGCGCGCCTAGCGTTGCAGTCATGAGCGACATCACCATTCACTGGACCTTCCTCCCCCACACCGACCCCGAGGCCTCCCTCGCCTTCTACCGCGATCTGCTGGGCTTCGAGGTGCGCAGCGACGTCGGCGGCGGCCCGATGCGCTGGATCACCGTCGGCCCCGCCGGCCAGCCCGACGTCTCCCTGGTACTGGAGCCGGCGTCCGCCGACCCGGGCCGCACCGAGGAGGAGCAGCGGACCATCACCGAGATGATGGCCAAGGGCACCTTCGCCCGGGTCGTCCTGGGCACCCGCGACCTGGACGGCGTCTACGACCGACTGAAGTCGGGCGGCGCCGAGCTGGTCCAGGAGCCGACCAAGCAGCCGTACGGCGTCCGCGACTGCGCGTTCCGCGACCCGGCGGGCAACATGGTCCGCTTCAACGAACTGGGCTGAGCCGGTCCCACGGGCGCCGGGCCCGCCCAGCCCGTCGTCGTCGCACTCGAAACCCGTTCGATCCCGGCCGGAACGATGGTTGGATCGAACGGTTCGAGCACACCGACGGCGGCCGCTGGGCGGGCCCGCCCAGCAGGCCCCTCCACAGACCGCCGAGAGCCAGGGAGCGAAGAGAACGATGCCCAAGCGGACGGACGCGCAGCCGCACCTCGCCGACAGCCATGACCTGATCCGCGTGCACGGCGCACGGGAGAACAACCTCAAGGACGTCAGCGTCGACATCCCCAAGCGCCGGCTGACGGTGTTCACCGGGGTGTCCGGCTCCGGCAAGAGCTCGCTGGTCTTCGACACCGTCGCCGCCGAGTCCCAGCGGCTGATCAACGAGACCTACAGCGCCTTCGTCCAGGGCTTCATGCCCACCCTGGCCCGCCCCGAGGTGGACGTCCTCGAAGGCCTGACCACCGCGATCATCGTCGACCAGCAGCGGATGGGCGCCGACCCGCGCTCCACCGTCGGCACCGCCACCGACGCCAACGCGATGCTGCGCATCCTCTTCAGCCGTCTCGGCACCCCGCACATCGGCTCCCCCAAGGCCTTCTCCTTCAACGTGCCCTCGATCAGCGGCGCCGGCGCCGTCACCGTCGAGCGCGCCGGCAAGACGGTCAAGGAGCAGCGCAGTTTCAGCATCACCGGCGGCATGTGCCCGCGCTGCGAGGGCCGCGGCACCGTCTCGGACATCGACCTCACCCAGCTGTACGACGACGGCAAGTCGATCTCCGAGGGCGCGTTCACCATCCCCGGCTGGAAGACCGACAGCTGGTGGACGGTCGGCGTCTACGCCAACTCGGGCTTCCTCGACCCGGACAAGCCGATCCGCGAGTTCACCGAGCAGGAGATGCGGGACTTCCTGTACCGGGAGCCGACCAAGGTCAAGGTCAACGGCGTCAACCTCACCTACGAGGGCCTGATCCCCAAGATCCAGAAGTCGATGCTGTCCAAGGACAAGGACGCGCTGCAGCCGCACATCCGGGCCTTCGTGGAGCGGGCCGTCACCTTCACCGCCTGCCCCGACTGCGAGGGCACCCGGCTCAGCGCGGCCGCCCGATCCTCCCGGATCGCCGGGATCAGCATCGCCGACGCCTGCGCGATGCAGATCAGCGACCTCGCCGCCTGGGTCCGCGACCTCGACGAGCCCTCGGTGGCGCCGCTGCTCGGCACGCTCCGGCAGGCCCTGGACTCCTTCGTGGAGATCGGCCTCGGCTACCTCTCGCTCGACCGCCCCTCCGGCACCCTCTCCGGCGGCGAGGCCCAACGGGTCAAGATGGTCCGTCACCTCGGCTCCTCGCTCACCGACACCACCTACGTCTTCGACGAGCCCACCACCGGCCTGCACCCGCACGACATCGACCGGATGAACCAGCTGCTGCTGCGCCTGCGGGACAAGGGCAACACGGTGCTGGTGGTGGAGCACAAGCCGCAGACCATCGCGATCGCCGACCACGTGGTCGACCTCGGCCCCGGGGCGGGCACGGCCGGCGGCACGGTCTGCTACGAGGGCGACGTGCCGGGGCTGCGCACCAGTGGCACGGTGACCGGCCGTCACCTCTCCGACCGGACGGCGCTGCGGGAGGACGTCCGCAAGCCCACCGGGAAGCTGGAGATCCGCGGCGCGGGCACCCACAACCTGCGGGACGTGGACGTGGACGTCCCGCTCGGGGTGCTCACGGTGGTGACCGGGGTGGCGGGCTCCGGCAAGAGCTCGCTGATCCACGGCTCGATCCCGCGCGAGGAGGGCGTGGTCTCCGTCGACCAGGGGGCGATCAAGGGCTCCCGGCGCAGCAACCCGGCCACCTGCACCGGTCTGCTCGAACCGGTCCGCAAGGCCTTCGCCAAGGCCAACGGCGTGAAGCCGGCCCTGTTCAGCGCCAACTCCGAGGGCGCCTGCCCGACCTGCAACGGCGCCGGGGTGGTCTTCACCGACCTGGCGATGATGGCCGGGGTGGCCACCACCTGCGAGGACTGCGAGGGCAAGCGGTACCAGCCGGCGGTGCTGGAGTACCGCCTGGGCGGGCGGGACATCGCCGAGGTGCTGGCGATGTCGGTGACGGAGGCGGAGGAGTTCTTCGGCTCGGGCGAGGCGAAGCTCCCGGCCGCGCACCGCGTCCTGGAGCGGCTCGCCGACGTCGGACTCGGCTACGTCAGCCTGGGCCAGCCGCTCACCACGCTGTCCGGCGGCGAGCGGCAGCGGCTCAAGCTGGCCACCCACATGGCGGACAAGGGCGGCGTCTACGTGCTGGACGAGCCGACCACCGGGCTGCACCTGGCCGACGTCGAGCAGTTGCTCGGGCTGCTGGACCGGCTGGTCGAGTCCGGCAAGTCGGTGATCGTGATCGAGCACCACCCGGCGGTGATGGCGCACGCCGACTGGATCATCGACCTCGGTCCGGGGGCCGGCCACGACGGCGGACGGGTGGTCTTCGAGGGCACCCCGGCCGACCTGGTCGCCGCCCGCTCCACGCCGACCGGCGAGGCGCTGGCCCAGTACCTGGGCTGAGCCGTACCCGAGCCGTAGCCGAGCCGCGCCCTACCGGGGCCGCTCCGCTCCCGCCCGGCCGAGCGGGAGCGCCATCTCCAGGATCCGCGCCGAGGCGTCCAGCACGTACGGCGTCTCCTGTCCCGTGTAGGCGAACCCGCGCCGCAGGTAGAAGGCGGCGGCGCGGGGGTTCGCCTCGTGCACCCCGAGCAGCATCCGCCCGGCGCCCCGGACCCGCGCCCAGGCGAGCACCGCGTCCAGCAGGGCGTCGGCGACGCCGCGGCCCCGGCCGCGGTGCGCCGGGTCCACCCAGACGCCGATCAGGTCGAGCGCGCCGGGTTGGCTCCGGTTCGGGACGGACAGCATGGTGGCGACCCACTCCCCCGCGGCGTCCACCGCGACCAGGCCGAGGCGGTCGGGCTCGTTGACCCAGCCGCACCGGGCCATCCACTCGCCCTCGCCGTGGCGGCTCGCGTCCTCGTGGGTCTCGCCGAAGGCCAGGGGCGTGTCGAGGAGTTGGGCCAGCCGCACCTTCCGCAGGCGCTGCCAGTCCGCGCGCCCGATCCGCTCGATCCGGTAGTCCATGGTCTCCCCGTCGCACGACACTGCCTCCGCCGCCGGTGATCACCGGCGGCGGAGGCAGGATAGCCGCGCCGGGGCCCCCGGATTCCCGGGGCCCTACGGCTCCGTGCGGCCCTACGGCTTGATGCGGACCACCTGCGGGTCGTGGTCGCTGGCCTGCTGGGCGAACTCGGCGTTGATGTGCACCACGTCGTACTTGGCGTAGCCGACCTCGGGGCTGACCAGGATGTGGTCCAGCACCTGGGAGTTGCCCTGGTAGACGTAGGAGTACTGCTCGGTCTCCGGCAGCTCGTTCACCAGGTCGCGCAGCACGCCGTCCTTGGTGAGCGCGCCGAGCGCGGGCGAGAACTGGTAGTCGTTGAAGTCGCCGAGGGAGACGACCTTGGCCTCCTTGTCGGCGGCCAGCAGCTGGGCGACGAAGGCCTGCTCCACGGTGGCCTGCTTGATCCGCTGCACCTCGGAGCTGCGGACCGGCTGCTGGAAGCGGCTGTCGATGCCCTGGTCGCCGCCCTTGCTGTTGAAGTGGTTGGCGATGACGAAGACCTTCTTGCCGCGGAAGGAGAACTGGCCGACCAGCGGCTTGCGGCTGTTGGTCCAGGCCTCGTCGTTCGGCTCGATCCGGCCGGGCGAGGCGGTCAGCGCGGTGCTCGCGCCGGTGCCGGTCACGCCGACGGCGGAGGTGGCGGCGCCGCCGGGGATGTCGGTGAAGGACACCCGCTGCGGGTTGAACAGGAACACCTGGCGGATGTTGCCGCCGGGCTCGCCGCCGTCCTTGCCGTCCTGCGGGTCGACCGAGCGCCAGTCGTAGGCCGGGCCGCCGGCCGCCTTGATCGCGGCGATGAACTTGGCCACGGTCTGGCTCGCGTCCACCGTGCCGTCGTTCTTGGCGCCGTTGTTGTCCTGGATCTCCTCCAGGGCGACGATGTCGGGCGAGCGCAGGTTGGTGACGACGCCCTGGGCCAGCTCGGCGAACTTGGCGTCCGGGTTGCCCGGGGCCAGGTTCTCCACGTTGTAGGTGGCGAGGGTGAGCTCGCGGTCGGTCGCCTGGGCGGTGACCTCGCGCTGGAGGTGGTTGTCCTTCAGCGTGCCCATGGTGCCGGCGACCAGGGTGTAGCCGCCGAAGTTGTTGTAGTCCAGCGGGCCGGTGGTGGTGCCGGTCAGCTCGTCGCCGACGTTGGCGACCGGGAAGGGCTGCTGGGTGACCGCGGCCTGCTGCTGGATCATCAGGCGGCCGACGTTGGGCTCGCGGTAGGACTCGTACAGGACGCCGCCGCGCTTGCTGCGCTGGTCCTGGCGGTCGGCGGCGACCCACAGCTCGTTGTACTTGTCGGTCGCCTGGATCACCCGGACGTCCTTGACCTGGACGAGCATGCCCTCCAGGGACTCGTAGAAGTCCAGGGTGTACTTCTCCGGGTTGAGCGCCACGCCGTCGACGGAGCCGTCCGCACCGGCCGGCGGGGCGTAGGTGCCGGGGATGTTGCGGGTGTCGACGACCACCGGGGCGGGCAGCGGGTTGCCGGCCGACAGGACGGTGACGCCCGGGGCGGAGATCTCGGTGAGGGACTGCGAGCCGCCGCTGAAGTTCGGGTAGTAGTCGGTGACCTTGCCGCTGACCAGCACCGAGTCGCCGACCTTGACGGTCGGGTTGCCGCCGGTGAAGACGAAGACGCCCTCGCTGGTGGCCGGGTCGGCGTCCGGGTTCGGGTCCTGGAGCCAGAAGCCCTTGGAACTGCCGTACGCGCGCACGCCGGTCACGATGCCGGGCACGCCGGTGACGGGCTTGCCGGTCTGCGGGGATATCCGGGTGCCGCCCTGGATGTCGTGGATCCGCAGCGGGCCGACCTCGGTCGGGGCGGGGGTCGCGGGCGTGGCGGCGTTGGCCACCGGCAGCGGGACGAGCACCAGCGAGGCGGCCAGCGAGGCCGGGATCAGGGCGGCGCGCAGCAGGGCTCTGCGGGGGCGGGGTGCGGGGGCGGTGGTCACCGGGGCTGGACTCCTAGCTCCGTCGTGCGGCACTGGCGTGGCACGGCGGTCCGGGCGGAGGCGCGCTTCGAGCGCGCGCTACTCGCGTAGAGAAGAAGCGGGGGACGGACACCCACCCCCCGCGGCGCCCCTCAAGATACGCGCGTAGAAAATGCCCCGACAAGACCCTGCCGGTGAACTGTCGGTTCCCCGGAGATGACTTGACACCAGGTCAGCCCGGAATCCTCACAGCCCGCTCCCAGCCGACTCCCAGGAAGCCCCGATCCGCTCCACGACCAGCTCGCACAGCTCGTGGGTGCGCAGCGCGTCATGGGCGTCCAGGGTGTGCCCGGCGCGGACGGCCGCCAGGAAGGCCAGCACGCACTGCTCGATGCCACGCTGACGGGCCACCGGCACCCAGTCGCCGCGGCGGCGGACGGTCGGCTGGCCGCGGTGGTCGATCACCTCGGCCAGGTTGCGCACCTCGCGCTTGGAGTCGCCGCCGGAGACCTCCAGCACCTCCTCCGTGGAGCCGGAGACCCGGTTCATGATGCCCAGGGCGGTGAAACCGTCGCCGGCCAGGGTGAGGACGACGTGCTCGACCAGGCCGTCGCGGACCCGCGAGCGGACGTCCACGTGCTCGATCTCGCCGGGGGCCAGGAAGCGCAGGGTGTCCACCACGTGGATGAAGTCGTCGAACACCAGCGGGCGTGCCGCCTCGGCCAGGCCCTCGCGGTTCTTCTGCAGCACGATCAGATCGCGCGGGCGCTCCTTGGCCTGGACGTAGCCGGGCGCGTGGCGGCGGTTGAAGCCGACCATCAGCGAGCGGCCGGTGCGGTCGGCGAGGTCGACCAGCCGGCGGGCGCCGTCCAGGGTCTGGTCGAGCGGCTTGTCGACGTAGACGTCCACCCCGGCGGTGAGCAGCTGCTCCACGATCGGCACGTGCTGACTGGTCGCGGCATGCACGAACGCCGCCCGGATCCCGCTGCCGATCAGGGCGCCGAGGTCGGTGAAGCGGTGCTCGGGGGCGATCCGGTGGGCCTCGCCGATCCTGTCCAGCTTCGCCGCGTCCCGGGTCATCAGCCGGACGTCCAGCCCGGGCAGCGCGGTGAGCACCGGCAGATACGCCTTCTGCGCGATGTCACCGAGCCCGATCACCCCGACCGGGAGAAGGCCGTCGGAAACAGGGGTCGAATTCATCGGATTCTCCACGGGTACGGCGACACATCGGCCCCACCCTATGCACCGGCTCCCCCGCGCCACCAACCCGCCGCCGGCACACACTCACGCGTGGGCGCTGATCTCACCGCCGGCGGAGAGCACGATGAAGATGCCGTTGGCGTCGACGCCGACGTCGTGCTGGTCCGTCTCCAGCGTGCCGTACACGGCGTTGTCGTTGCCGAGGATCTCCGCCCGGTACCGGAGCTCGCCGAGCTTGGTGACCTTGGCCGTCCAGCCGCCCGCCAGCTTGAAGGTGCCCGGTCCCTGGTGGCTCCCGCCCATCCAGGAGTGGATCCGGCCGTCCAGCGAGAGCATGACGAACATGCCGTTGGCGTCGAGTCCGTCGTCGTGCTCCTTCGTCTCCATGGTGGCGAGGACCTGACCCTTGTTGAGGATCCTGGCGACGTAGTGCATGTTGCCGAGGTCCTTGATCTCGGCCGTGCTGCCGTCCACCAGGGTCTCGGTGCGGACGCCCGGGGCCGTCTTGGGCGGCGCGGCCGGCGTCGTCGCGGCGCGCCCGGTGGGGGCGGCGGTCGGGGCGGTGGCGCCGTGCGTGGCGGGCATGCCGGACGCGGCGGGCGTCGTGGCCGGTGCCGTGGCGGCGGGGGTGGTGGCCGGTGCGGTGGCGGCGGTCGGGGCGGTGGTCGGAGCGGCCGAGCCCTGGGTGTCCGAGGTGGGAGAGCAGGCCGTCGCGGCGGGAACCAGCAGGGCCGCGGCCAGGACGGTTCCGGCCAGCGTACGAATGGCGGTCACGCGGCGGATCGTCGAGAGGGGCATGCGGGTTCTCCTGAGCGCAGTACGGGTGAGGAGCAGCCGGTGCGGGTCGTCCCTCCTGTGTGGGCCGGAGGGCGGGCGCCGGGTGCAATTCGAAACTAGTGCGAACAGTCGACGGAATGGAGCATTCCGTGTCACCGAACGGCAACGCCCGGACCGCTTCGTACCGGTGACGCTCCGTCAGGCACAGCTCCCTGCCCCGACACTCCTTCGACCGCTGCCGTGAGGAAGGCCGCGCCGGACGCGAGCAGCGGGGGCAGCGGCGCGGCCGCCGGGTGCCAGGGCGCCTCGTACTCCCAGCAGACCCAGGCGCCGGGCGGCAGCAGGCGCAGGCAGTCGGTGATCGGCAGGACGCCGGCGCCCAGCGGGAGCGGGGTGCGGTCGTGCGGGCCGGCGATGTCCTTGACCTGCACGTGGCCGGGGTACGGGGCGAGCGCGGCCCGGGTCTCGGCCGGAGTCTCGCCCGCGAGGTGGGTGTGCATCAGGTCCCACAGGGCGCCCACGGCCGGGTGGGCGACGCGGGCCAGCAGCCCGGCCACCGACCGTCCGCCCCGGTGGGAGTCGTGGGTCTCGACGAGCACCCGGACGCCCAGCGCCCGGGCCTCCCGCGCGACCGCCACGAGCCGTCGGGCGCCCCGGCCGTCGGCCTCGGCCCGCGGACCGTCGCCGCCGCGCGGGAAGACCCGGACGGCGCCCGCGCCGAGGTCGGCGGCGAGCCGCAGGTGGGAGCGGAGCGCGTCGGTCACCGGGGCGTCCGGTCCGGGGGCGGCGACGCCGACGTAGGAGGCGAGCGCGAGGGGCGTGAGGCCGTGCGCGCGGAGGGTGCGGGCGGCGGCGCGGCGCTCCCCGGGGGTCATCGCCGGGTGGACGGACTCGCCCTCGGCGCAGCGCAGTTCGAGCCCGTCCCAGCCGTGGTCGGCGCCGAGCCGGGCGGCCTCGGCCAGCGGGAGCCCGGGGACGCCGAGCGTGGAGTAGGCGAGCGGCATGGCGGCTCCATGGCTTGTCGGGCGGCCCCGGACGGCCGGGCCAAGGATATATTCAAGCTGAGACAAAGTCCTGACCGCCCGGGCCCGACCCGGGCCGAGGAGCCCGCGATGCCCCCGAGCCGTACCCCCGCCACCGCCACGACGCAGACCGTCGCCCAGGTGAACCAGACCGTCCTGCTGGAGGTGCTGCGGCGGCACGGCACGCTGTCCCGGCAGCAACTGGCCGCCGAGAGCGGGCTGAGCACCGCGACCGTGCACCGGCTGGTCGAGGTGCTGCGCGCCGAGGGGCTGGTGGAGGTGGAGACGGAACGGGCGCCGTCCAGCGGGGGCCGGCCGCCGCAGCTGATCCGGTACAACGCCCGCGCGCAGACCGTGCTGGCGATCGCGATGCGCCCGCGCCGGATCGTCGGCGTGGTGGCCGCCCTGGACGGCACGGTGCTGCACGAGGCCGAGCACCACTGGGCGTTCCCCGGCCCGGACCGGGCGCGGGAGATCGCGGCCGGCGACCTGACCGGCCCCCTGCTCGCGCTGGTGGACGGCCTGCGGAACTGGGCCGGGCGGCACGCGGGGGCGCCGCGCGCCCTCGTCGTGGGCGTGCCCGGGGTGGTCCGGGACCGCACCGGGCTGGTGGAGTTCGCGCCCGCCCTGGACTGGCCCGGACTGCGGCTGGGCGTGCTGCTCCAGGAGCGCTACGGCGTCCCGGTGGCGGTCGAGAGCAACGTCAACCTGGTCGCGCTGGCGGTGCGGCAGTCGCCGGCCGCGGCCGGCGTGGGCGACCTGGCGGCCGTCGTGGTGGGCATCGAGGTCGGCGCCGGGATCGTGCTGGACGGCCGGCTGCACCGCGGCCGGCTGGGCGCGGCCGGGGCGCTGGGCCATCTGATGTCCGGCCACGCGGCGCTGGACCGGCCGCTCGGACGGACCGGCGACACCCAGGCGAGGATCGGCGACCACGCGGTGGACCGGCGGATCACCGAGGCCGGCCTGACGGTGTCCGGCACCCCGGCGGAGCGGGTGGCGGGCCTGTTCCGGCTGGGCCGCGAGGGCGATCCGGCGGCGGTCCGGCTGATCGGCGAACTCACCGACGACCTGGCGCTGGTGGTGGCCAACCTGAGCGCGGTGTTGGCGCCGGAGCTGATCGCCCTGGGCGGGCGGCTGTTCTGGGAGAGCGGGGGCGAGCTCCCGGCGGCGATCGAGAGCCGGCTGCAGGGGCGGGTGCCGGTGCTGCCGCGTCTGGTGGTCGTGCACAGCACCACCACCGAGCTGGTCGGCGCGGCCTCGGCGGCGGTGCGGCTCGCGGACGGGGCGACCTTCATCACCCGCTGAGGCCCGCGGGCCAGGCGTGACGGGCACGACGCCGGCAGGACGCCCACAGGACGCCCGCACGACGAAACCGCCACTATTTCTCACTGTGATAGAAACTCCTTGTGTGTCAGCGACCCGAGGAGAACCGGATGCCCACCGCCGCCTTCGCGATGGACCCGGAGCGCTTCCCCGACGTGTACGGCCCCCGGGCGCGCGCCCGGATCGCCGCCCGGGCCGAGGTGCTGGCCGACCCGGCCTCGCCCGACGGGGTGTGGAGCGCCGAACGGCTGGCCGCCGCACCGCAGGCGCTGCGCGACGTCGAGGTGCTGTTCACCGGCTGGGGCGGCCCCGTCCTGGACGCCGCCGCGCTGGCCCGGCTCCCCCGCCTGCGACTGGTGCTCTACGCCGCCGGCTCGGTGCGCCGGATCGCCGGCGAGGCGTTCTGGGCGGCGGGCATCCCGATCGTCACCGCCGCGCACGCCAACGCCGTCCCGGTCGCCGAGTTCACCGTGGCCCAGATCGTCTACGCCCTCAAGGGCGGCTGGCGCCACGTCCTCGCCGCCCGGGCCGCCCGCGCCGCCGTCCCGGCCGCCCGCACCCCGGGCGCGTACGGCTCCACCGTCGGCGTCCTGTCGCTCGGCGCGACCGGGCGGCTGGTCTGCGAGATGCTGCGCGGCTACGACGTCGAGGTCCTCGCGCACGATCCGTACGCCCCGGCGCCGCCGCCCGGGGTCCGGGCCGTCGGCCCGGAGGAACTCTTCGCCACCGCCGACGTGGTGAGCGTGCACACCCCGCTGCTGCCCGGGACCCGCGGCCTGGTCGGCCGGCGGCTGCTGACCTCGATGAAGCCCGGCGCCACCCTGGTCAACACCTCGCGCGGAGCCGTCCTGGACGAGCCCGCGCTGCTGGCCGTCCTCGCCGAACGACCGGACCTCTTCGCCGTGCTGGACGTCACCGACCCCGAGCCGCCGCTGCCCGGCTCCGCACTGTTCACCCTGCCCAACGTCGTCGTCACCCCGCACCTGGCGGGCAGCCGCGGGCTGGAGCGCCGCCGGCTCGGCGATCTGGTCGTCGACGAGTTCGAGCGCTGGCTGCGCGGAGCGCCGCTGCGCCGGGCGCTGGACCCGCACACCTACGAACGGATGGCCTGACCCGTGCCCGACCCCCTGAACCGGAGCCGCCCGGACGTGGTGCTGATCCTGACCGACCAGCAGACCGCCGACGCGATGAGCGCCGCCGGGAACCCGTACCTGCGCACCCCCGCGATGGACGCGCTGGCCGCCGCCGGCACCCGCTACCCCAACGCCTACTGCGCCCAGCCGCTCTGCACGCCCTCCCGGGCCAGTCTGATGACCGGCCGCCTGCCCAGCGCGGTCGGGGTGACCGGCAACACCGGCGGCCCCGAGGACCCGCTGCTCGGACGGCTGTTCACCGGGGCCGGGTACGACTGCGGCTACGGCGGCAAGTGGCACCTGCCCGAGCTCGACCTGCCCGCGGACCGGGGCTTTCGCCGGATCCACCCGGCGGGCGGGGACGACGCCGGACTCGCCCGCGCGGCCGCGGAGTTCGTCCGCGCCCCGCGCGAGCGGCCGTTCCTGCTGGTCGCCTCCTTCCTGGAGCCGCACGGCATCTGCGAGTGGGCCCGCGGCCAGGACCCGCGCACCGGTCCGCTCCCGCCCGCGCCGCCCGTCCCGCGACTCCCGCCGCTGCCCGCCAACTTCCCGGTCGGGCCGTACGATCCGGCGCTGCCCCGGCTGGCCCGGCTGGCCCAGCCGCACACCCATCCGACCGCCGGGTGGCGGGAGGACGACTGGCGCCGCTACCGGCACGCCTACTACGCCCTGGTGGAGCGGGTGGACCGGCACATCGGACTGCTGCTGGAGGCCGTGGCGGAGCGCGGCACGGACCGCGGGACCGTGGTGGTGTTCAGCTCCGACCACGGCGACGGCGCGGGCGCCCACCGCTGGAACCAGAAGTGGGCCCTGTACGAGGAGTGCGTGCGGGTGCCCCTGGTGGTCTCCGCGCCCGGGGTGGCCGCCGGCGCCGTCGACGAACGGCTGGTCGCGGCCGGGCTGGACCTCATCCCGACGCTCTGTGACCTGGCCGGCATCGAGGGGCCCGACGGGCTGCCCGGCCGCAGCGTCCGCGCCTCGCGGCCGCACGACAGCGTGGTGGTCGAGACCCGCTGGGAGATCCCCGGCTTCAACAACGCCCTGGGCCGGATGGTCCGCGCCGGGCGGCACAAGTACGTGTGCTACGCCTGGGGCGACCACCGGGAGCAGCTCTTCGACCTCGCGGCCGACCCCGGCGAACTGGTCAACCTCGCGGTCGACGCCCGGCACGCGGCACTGCTCGACCGCTTCCGGGCCCTGCTGTCCGAACACTGCGCGGAGGTCGCCGACCCGTTCGCGCGCTTCGTCCCGCGGGCCGCCGGGGAACCGTCGGCCACCGGGGAGCCGCGGGCCACCGGGAAGCAGCACGCCGCGCACTGACGCGAAGGGGCCGGCCCACCCGGGCCGGCCCCTTCCCCGCCGTTTACGGCTCCCCCGCCGTTTACGGCTCCCCGCCGTTTACGGCCGGACGGCGATCAGTTCGCGCCCGCGCAGCGTGTAGAGCACCCCGTCCTCGTCCGCGGCCAGCCGGGCGCCGCTGTACCACTCGGCGTCCAGCTCGACCAGCACGGTCGCGGCCAGGGTGTCGCGGTCCAGCCGGAACAGGGTGCGCTCGCTGACCCCGTACAGGGCCCCGCCGAGGGCCAGCAGCCGCGGGTTGGCGCCGGACACCGCCCCCAGGTCGGCGCGCCGCCCGATCACGGGGGTGAACCCGCGCCTCCCGGAGCCCCGCAGGTCGACGGTGAACGCCCGGCCGTTCACGGTGAGCCCGTACAGGGTGTGCCCGTGCACGGCCAGGCTGCTGACGCCCGCGCCCAGGTCGGTCGCGGTGCGCCACAGTTCGCGGCCGGCCACCGGGTCCCAGCCGGCCAGGTCGCCGCGCGGGCCGGTGGGCCGGGCGTTGTCGCCCCCGAGGAAGGCCTGTCCGCGCCCGGCCGCCACGGCGCGCACCATCTGCTCCGGGCCCAGCGGGTCGGTGTGCACGGTGGGCCGGCCGCTGCCCGGGCGGTAGGTGACGAAGGAGCCGCCGCCGGTGGTGTCGGCCTGGACGCCGAGCAGCAGCAGGCCGCTGTCGGGGTCCCGGCGGATCACCTGGGGCCGGTTCTGCTCCTGGGGCAGCGCCGCCTCCTCGACCGGTGCCCGGTCGACGCCCGGCCGGTAGCGCCAGATGCCCTGCGAGGAGTAGACGCCCAGGTAGAGGGTGCCGTCGTCGAGGACCAGGGTGTCCTTGGCCTCGCCCGGCACCGGGAGCTTGCGGACGGTGCCGGCGGCCAGGTCGTGCAGGGCGATCGAGCCGTTGCCGCCGACGTACACCCGCCCGGCGCGGGCCGCCACCGACATGCCGAGCTGGGGGGCCGCGGGCGCGCCGGCCTCGACCAGGTCCCGGGTGGTGACGGTCCCGGTGCCGAGGTCCAGGGTCCAGACGGTGCCGCCCTCGGTGACGCCCGCCAGGGTGTCGCCGAGCCGTCCGAGGCCCCAGGAGTTGCCGTCCGGCACGGGCACCGCGAACTGGTCGAGGGCGCCGGTGGCGAGGTCGTGGCGCCACAGCACGCCGTGCTCGGTGGAGGTGAACCAGAGGGTGTCCCCGCGGCGCTGGAAGTTGGTGACGCTCTTGGTGCCGGGGACGGCGAAGGAGCACAGCACCCGGTGGCCGGCCGGGTCGAGGAGCGCGACGTGGGCGGGCGCGCCCTCGGTGGAGACGGCCAGCAGGTCGTCGCCGAGGACGGTGATCCGGCGGATGATCGTGTCGCCGCGCAGGTCGGGCGGGGTGATGTCGGTGACGGCGCCGGTGGCCCGCTCGACGGCGTACAGGCTCGCCCGGGTCGCTCCGCCGCCCCCGGCGAGATTGCTGCCGACGCCGAGGTAGGCGTGGGTCGCGGTGGCCGCCACGGCGCGGCCCTGGGTGGCGCCCGGCGCCGGGGAGGCGACCTCGGTGACCGCGCCGGTGGCCGGGCTCCAGGCGTAGAGGCCGGGGCCGGCGGCCCGGCCCTTCTGCCGTCCGGTCGCGTAGACCGTCCCGTCCGGTGCGACGGCCACGTCGCGGACGTCGGCGCCGGGGACGTTGCCGAGCGCGGTCAGTGTGCCGTCGTAGCGGTAGAGGTTGGCCGCGCCCGGGGCGTCGGTGACTCCGAGGTGGAGCACGCCGTCCCGGGCGGCCGAGCCCTGGACGAAGTTGCCGGTGGGCAGCTCGACGGTGGCGGTGACCCGGCCGGTCGGCAGGTGGTGGCCGATCACCCGGGCCGGGGCGAGATTGCGCGAACCGATCCACAGGGTGTCGCCGATCAGCGTCGCGCTCATCAGCGGGAAGTCGCTGTTCCCGGGGCCGAGTTCGGTCACGTCCGGTCCGTTCGACGGCCGGCCCGTCGGCGCGGCGGCGGCACCGGTGGCCGGTCCGAGCACCGAGAGCGCGGCCACCGCACCGGTACCGAGCAGGAGTTGGCGACGGGAAGGGGGCACGGCAGGCATGGGGCTCCAGAGTCCGGTCACGGGCGGGGCAGGCCGGGGGCGCCGGCGGCGGCCAGCAGCTCCCGGGTGTACGGGTGGGCGGGGGCGGCGAACAGCTCGGCGGCGGAGGCCCGTTCGACCACCCGGCCGTGCCGCAGCACCAGCACGTCGTCGCACAGGTGCCGGACCAGCGCGAGGTCGTGCGAGATGAACACCAGCCCGACGCCGTGGTGTTCGCGCAGTTCGGCGAAGAGGTTGAGGATCTGCGCCTGGACCGAGACGTCCAGCGCGGAGGTCGGCTCGTCGGCGACCAGCACCTGCGGGCCGACGGACAGGGCCCGCGCGATCGCGACCCGCTGGCGCTGGCCTCCGGAGAGCCGGTGCGGCCGGGCGTCGAGCACCGCCTCCGGCAGGCCGACCAGCTCGCACAGCCCGCGCGGGTCGCGGTCCCGCAGCCCGTGGGCGGCCGGCGGTTCGGCCAGCGCCTCGCGCACCGTCATCCGGGGGCTGAGCGAGGCGTACGGGTCCTGGAAGACCAACTGCACCCGGCGGCGCAGCTCGCGCTCCTCGGCGCGGTCGGCCTCGGCCCAGGACCGGCCGTCCACCCGCACCGTCCCGGCCTGCGGGCGCACCAGCCCGAGCAGCGCGCGGGCCAGGGTGGACTTCCCGGAGCCGGACTCGCCGATCACCCCGACCGCCCGGCCGGGCGCGGCGCTCAGGCTCACGTCCTCCAGGGCCGGCGGTCGGCGGCGGCCGTAGCGGACGGTGAGGCGGTCGGCGACCAGGACGGGCTCGGCGGCCCGCTTCGACCGTCGCCGCCCGCTGTCCTGACGTTCCGTCATCACAGCCTGGGACACCGGGATGTGGCAGGCGAATCCGGAGTCCGGCTCGCCGGTCCACTGCGGCGCCGAGGCCGTGCAGCGGTCGTCGGCGGCCGCGCAGCGCGGGGCGAAGGCGCAGCCGTCCGGCGCCCGGCCGGCCGCCGGCGGGCGTCCGCCGATGACGGCGAGCGGTGCACCGGGCGGACCGTCCAGCCGGGGCACGCCGGCCAGCAGCCCGGCGGTGTACCGGTGCCGGGGTGCGGCCAACAGGTGTGCGGTGGACGCCCGTTCGACGATCCGTCCGGCGTACATCACCTGGACGGTGTCGCAGCTGCGGGCCACCACGCCGAGGTCGTGGGTGATCAGCAGGACGGCCGTGCCGGTCTCGTCGCGAAGCCGGACCAGCAGGTCCAGGATCTCCACCCGGGTGCTCGGGTCGAGCGCCGTGGTCGGCTCGTCGGCGATCAGCAGGTCCGGGCGGTTGGCCATCGCCATGGCGATCAGCACGCGCTGGCGCATGCCGCCGGAGAACTCGTGCGGCCGGTCGCGGTAACGGCGCGCGGGCTCGGCGATGCCGACCAGGTCGAGGAGTTCGAGCGCCCGGTCGCGGGCGGCCCGGCGGCTCGCGCCGTGCACCAGGGCCGCCTCGGCGAGCTGGCGGCCGACCGGCATCCGGGGGTTGAGGTGGGCCAGCGGGTCCTGGAAGACCATGCCGATGCGTCGGCCGCGCACCGCGCGCACGGCGGGTTCGGGCAGGGCGAGCAGGTCGGTGCCGTCGAACCGGACGGTGCCGCCGGTGGTGCGGCAGCCCGGCGGCAGCATCCGGTTGACGGCCAGCGCGGTGAGGGTCTTGCCCGAGCCGGACTCGCCGACCAGGCCGAGGATCTCGCCCGGCCGCACGGTGAAGTCCACCCCGCGCACCGCCTCGCCGCCGCCCGCCGTGACGCGCAGGCCGCGCACCTCCAGCAGCGGCGGGCCCGGCACCGCGGCGGCGGTCGGGGCCCGGTCGGTCCCGGTCGTGGCCACCGCACCGGTCGTCGTCGGCGCATCGGTCGTGGCCATCGCATCGGTCGTGGTCACCGGATCAGTCGTGGTCAACGCAGTCTCTCCCGGTTGAACGAGTCGGCGAGCAGGGTCAGGCCGAACACCAGCAGGCCGAGCAGGAGGACCGGCGCCAGCGCGTAACCCGGGTGGAGGAAGAGGTACTTGGAGCCCGTGTTGATCATCGTGCCGAGCGAGGGGGCGGGCGGCTGGATGCCGAGGCCCAGCACGCTCAGGCCACCCTCGGTCTTGACGGCGTGCGCCATCGCCACGGCCAGCAGCGCGGTGGTGGCGTCGACGACGTTCGGCAGCACGTGGCGGCGCAGGATCCGGCCGCGCGGCACACCGAGCACCCGGGCCGCCACCACGTGGTCGCGGGCCAGCTGGGCGAGCAGCGCCGCCCGTGCCTGGCGTCCGAAGGAGGGCAGCGCGCTGAGCACGATGGTGGCCACCACGGTTCCGGTTCCGGGGCGCACCAGCAGGGCGAGCGCGAGTCCGAGCAGGACGCCGTGCAGGCCGAGCAGCAGGTCGAACAGCCGCTGGACGGCCTCGCCCAGCAGCCGGTTCAGCCCGCCGAGCAGGCCCAGCGCGGTGCCGAGTACGGCGGCCGCCGGGACGGCCAGCAGGCAGACCAGCAGCTCGGTGCGGATCCCGGCCAGCGCCCGGGCGAGCAGGTCGCGCCCGACCTCGTCGGTGCCCAGCAGATGGGCCGCCGACGGTCCGGCCAGGGCGTCCGGGCCCTGCCGGTAGGGGTCCGCGGCCAGCAGCGGGCCGAGCAGCCCCAGCAGCACCACCAGGAGGACGAGCAGCGCGCCGGTGCGGCCGCGCCGGGTGCGCAGTGCGGCCGGGAGGGCGGGCGGGGCGAGCCGCCGGCGGCGCACTGCGGGGGTGGTCGTGGCGGTCACCGGTCCTCCCCGGTGCCGGCGCGGGCGATCCGCGGGTCGAGCCGGCCGACCAGCAGCTCCGAGCCGAGCTGGACGAGCACGGCGACGGCGACGGCGAGCATGATCAGGGTCTGGGCGACCGGGTAGTCCCGCTGGTTGATGGCGTCCAGCAGCAGCTGGCCGAGGCCGTGCCGGGCGAAGAGCTGTTCGGCGACCACCGCGCCGCCGAGCAGCTCGCCCAGGTGCAGGCCGAACTCGACGAAGAACGGCGCCAGGCTGTTGGGCAGCACATGGCGGGCCAGGACCCGCCGGGGCGAGGCCCCCTTGGCGACGGCGGTCAGCACGAACTCCTCCTGGCGGGTGCGGCGCAGCTCGGTGGCGAGCAGCCGGGCCAGCACCGCCGAGCCCGGCAGCGCGAGCGCCACCGCGGGCAGGGCGAGGTACTGGACGGCGAGGTCCGGCGCGGCGAACAGGTCCCGCTCGCCGCCGGCGGGCAGCAGGCGCAGCAGCACCGCGAAGACGAAGACGAACAGCACGGCGGTGACGTACACGGGCAGCGCCAGCAGGGCGGTGGCCGCCGGGTCGAGCACCCGGGCGAGCCGGCCGCGCCGCTCGGAGGCCAGGGCGACGCCCAGCAGCAGGCCGAGGACCAGCATCAGCAGGCCGGCGGCGAGGGCGAGCTGAACGGTGCTGCCGACGCTCTGGCCGATCAGGCGGGTGACCGGTTCCCGGTAGTGGAAGGAGCTGCCGGGATCGCCGGTGAGCAGCCCGTGCAGCCAGCCCAGGTACTGGACGGGCATCGGCCGGTCCATGCCGAGGCTGTCGGCGAGCCGGTCGCGCTGCTCCTGGTCGGCCTCGGCGCCGAGCGCGGCGGACACCGGGTCGCCGGGGGCGAGGCGGAGCAGCAGGAAGACGGCGACGGAGGCGAGCCAGAGCGTGGCCAGCGCGCCGGCCGCCTTTCTGGTCCAGTAGGGCACGGGGGTACTCCGGATGGTCGGGCGGGCGGGGGCCGCCGTCCCAGGACGGTGGGGGTCGCCCTGGGACGGCGGTCGCGTTGCGGCGCGTCAGGCGGTGCGGCGGGTGTCGTCGAGCCGCAGGTAGCCGAGCGCGCTGGTGGCCACGCCGTGGACCGAGGAGGCGAAGGCGTAGGTCTCCCAGGCGTGCGCGAGGGTGATGTGGAAGGACTCGGCCAGCAGGTACTCGGACAGTTCGTGGTTGACGTCGGCCCGGGCCCGCTCGTCGGCGGCGGCGAAGGCGCGGGACTGGAGTTCGGCGTAGGCGGGGTCGGTGACGTGCGAGGTGTTCCGGCCGACCTGGAGCGGGCCGGAGACGGTGATCCCGCTCAGCGGGGAGACGCTGACCATGCCGTGGTTGGCGATGAACAGTCCGTCCAGCGTGCCCTGTTGGATCTTCGGCTGGAGTGCGGCGTTGTCGAGCAGCTGCACGTCGACGCCGAAGCCGGCCTGCTCCAGGTCGTACTTGACCAGTTCCACGAGGGAGGCGAACACCGGCGAGTTGGCGGCGGTGAGCGGCACCCGTGCGCCCTCGGCGCCGGCTTCCCGGAGCAGCCCGCGGGCCTTCTCGGGGTCGTGCGGGTAGCGGGTGACCTGGTCGGGGGTGACGCCGGGGGTGTTGGACGGCCAGGGCAGGCTGCTCGCCTCGGCGTGGCCGCCGTACACCTGGGCGACGATGCGCTCGCGGTCCACCGCGTACTGCAGGGCCTGGCGCACCCGGCGGTCGTCGAAGGGCCTGCTGGTGGTGTTCACGCCGAGGAACGCCTGCTGGTAGGAGGACTTGGCGGACTGCACGGCGAAGCCCGGGTTCCCGCCCAGCACCTTGAGGTCGCGTCCGGGCACCGCGCCGATCAGGTGGGACTGCCCCGACTGGAGGGCGGACAGCGCGGCCTGGCTGCTGGTCACCGACCGGACGGTGATCCGCTCGAAGCGGGGCCGCCCGCTCTGCCAGTAGTGGTCGTGGCGGGCCAGGTCGAGCTGGTTGCCGCCCTTGAACGACTGCCAGGTGAACGGCCCGGTGCCGTTGACCTTCTCGGCGGCCTTGCCGTCGACGTAACTGCGGGCGTCCACCACGGGGTTGAAGGCGAGCGCGTCGAACAGGTTGCTGGTGGGCCTGGCGAGGGTGAGCGTGACCTCGTTGCGGGCGCTCGCCCTGATGTCGGCGAGCCGTTCCAGCAGCGGCTTGACCTGGGAGGACTTGGCGGCGCCGGTGAGCGAGAAGACGACGTCGTCCGGGTCGAGCGGGCGGCCGTCGTGGAAGGTGACGTCCTCGCGCAGCTTGAGCACCAGCCGGGTGCGGTCGGCGCTCCACTCCCAGGAGGTGGCGAGCCAGGGCACGGGCTGCAGCGTCTGCGGGTCGAGGTCGACCAGCCGGTCCAGCACCAGGTTGACGAACACCGGGGTGTCCGGGCCGCGGTGGAGCAGCTGGGTGGGGTCGGGGGCGGCGCCGTAGACGATCTGGAGGTCCGGCGCGGAGGCGGTGGCGGAGGCCGCGGCCCCGCCGGCGGCGTCCTCGGTGGCCGAGCGGCAGCCCGCCGCCAGCAGGGCCGCTCCGGCGCTCAGGCCGAGGAAGCCTCTTCGGGGCAGGCCGCGGTGACGGGCTGCGTCGCTCATGGTGGTGCTACCTCTTCGGTTCTCGGGGTCCGGGGTCCGTGCGCGCGGGTCAGTACCTGGTCACGACGACGCTGTCGCTCCAGGCCACCACGTCGGGGCCGCCGGTCGGGTAGGGGATGTTCTTGGCCGGGTTCCAGTTGGCCCGGTAGATGCCGGTCTTGAAGTACGGCGACTGGTTCTGGTGGTAGTTGTTGAGGCCGCTGTACGCGCCGACCTGCGCGCCGTCCCGGAACACGGTGACGGCGCCGGGGGTGGTGTCGGTGGACCAGGTGATGTCGAAGGCCCACTGGTTCCAGTGGCCGAACTGCACGTCGCCGAGCGGGATCACCGCCTCCTGGACGGTGCTGGGGTCGGACAGCCAGTGCACCTTGAGCCGCCAGCTGCCGTCCTTGACGGTCAGGGCGATCGGCGGCTTGGTGTCGCTGCCGTCCGCGAGCGGGTAGCCGTGCCACTGGGCGACGATCGTCTCGGTGGGGGTCGGCACCCAGTCGGCGGGCAGGTAGTCGGCGAGGGCGAAGCGGTAGCTGCCCCAGCCGAGGGAGTTGACGGCGACCTCGGAGCGGTAGGAGACGCCGTCGTTCGGCACGGCGAAGCGGGCGGCCCGGCCGCTGCCGCCGGCGGGGGCGCCGGCGGGGGCGCCGGCCACGGTGATGCTGCCGTTGCCGTCGACGCGCTGGCGGGTCCAGGCGGAGACGGTGCCGGATTCGAAGTCGTCGGCGAAGACGTCGGTACCGGACGCCGGGGCGGGAGCGGTGGGAGCGGCAGGGGCGGGGACGGCGGCGTGGGCCGGGGCGGCGGCGGTCACGGCCAGGGCGGCGGTGAGCACGGCGCCGGCGAGGCGGCCGGGGAGGCGGGACATGGTTCTTCTCCTTCTGGAGGTTCGGGGACGGGCGACCGGTGATCCGGGCCGGTTGACCCGCCCGGGGTCAGCCGGCCCGGCGACAGGAGTCGGCCGGTCCCACCCAGGTCGGGCTGGACCAGGCCCACTGGTCGTTCAGCTGCCGGACCCGAACGTGGTAGAAGTCCCCGTCGCCGCCGGGGCGTTCGTCGGTCAGCTCGAATTCGGCGGTCGTCTCCCGGTCGGGCACGGCCCGGTCGAAGCGGTAGGCGCCGGAGACGAACCCGCCGGTGAATCCGGTCCGCGTGCCGGCGAGGAGTTCGCCGACGGCGTGGGCGCTCTCGACGCCGTTGACGACGGCGACCAGCCGGGTGCGCGTGTCGCCCTCGATCCGCAGCGAGAAGCCCTGGGTGCTGTCGGTGGCGGTGTTGGGGTTGCCGTCGGTGACCGTCCGCAGCCGGAGCTCGCCCGGCCCGGTGCGTTCCCACCAGGACGGCCGGTAGGTGTCCGGCTCGGCCTCGGCCGGCGCGACGGTCTCCGGGCCGCGCAACCGGGGCTGGACGTCCAGCAGCCGCCCGCCCTCGATCCGCAGCACGACGTCCCAGTGCACGGGTTCGCCGCGCCGGCCCCAGCCGACGGCGAAGCCCAGGGTGCCGGAGAAGGCGTCCGATCCGCCGGCACCGGCGAGGAGTTCGGGCCGGCTGACCCGGTGGACGGGTACGCCGTTGCGGAGCAGTTCCACGTGGTCGAGCGCGTCCCGGCCCTGGACGGTGACGTGGATCCGGCGCCGGTCGGCGGAGGCGGCCTCGGCGCCCATCGGGGCGCCGTTGACGGAGGTGGCGAGCAGGATGCGGTCTCCGGTGATCGCGTACGTGCGGCGCTGCTGGACGGCGTTCCAGATGCCGTCCCGGGTCAGTTCCGGGGCCCAGACCGCCACCCGGCCGTGCCCGTGGCTGCCGGGGAAGGCGCTGTGGTGGTCGGTGGAGCCGATCAGCCCGAAGCGGTGGCCCAGGCGCAGGCCGTGGACGGCCGTGGCGGCGCCGGCGCGCGGGCCCATGGTGTGCAGGTAGCTGCGCGGCGCCTCGTCGGACTCGGCGCAGCCGTGCATCGACATCATCTCCACCACCGGGGCGAACTCCTCGGTGTAGGAGGCCCAGTCGATGCCGCGGCGGGCCGGCCCGTAGCCGATGTGGTGCGGCAGCGCCCAGGTGCGCACGCCCTGGGCGGCGAGCACCCGCAGCCGGGCGCGCAGTTCGTCCAGGTCCGCCGCCCGGATGATCTCGCCGCGCGGGCCGTCGAAGTACACGCAGTGGTCGCCGTGGGCGAGGCTGTGCCACTCGAAGGACTGGAAGGTGACGAAGCGGCCGTCCTCGTGGGCGGCGGCGGTGACGTCCTGGACGTGGTCCCAGACCCGGGCCAGCCGGGCGAAGCCCTCGGTGTGGTAGTCGACCAGGCTCGCCAGTTCGGGGGTGCGCTCGGGCAGGTCGGGCCACCAGCCGTGGCCGGTGACGCTGGCGAAGTCGAGTTGGAGCCGGGCGTTGGCGTAGGCGTCCTCGATGCTCCCGTGGCCGTAGCTGATGCCGCAGTGGTTGTGGAGGTCGCCGACGTACAGGCCCAGGCCGGCGTAGCCGGGTGCGTCGGTGCTGGGGGCGGTCATCGGGGCGGGGCTTCCTCGGGTCCTGGTCGGCCATGTTTGATCGACTCTGAGAAGAAGGTAGCCGCGATCTCCGGGGGACGGTCAAGGCTCGGCCGTTCGGTGTCGTGCGATCGCCATCGGGCGAAACATCGCCTTCATAGAAGACCTGCTGGTGAAGCTGGCCACCTCGCTGGTCAGCCGGTCGACGACGACCCATCGTGCCCGCCCCGGACTTTTGATTGATCTGATAGAAACTTCGCGACACTCCTCCCCCGAAGGACGGATCCATGCCGCACCCCGCCCTGCCCGCCGCGCCCGACCTCGGCGCCTCCCACCTCGTCCGCGCCCCCGAGCGCCCCGAACCCGGCTACTGGGCCGGCTGCCCGGGCGTCCGGTACGAGCCGGACCTCGACCGCTTCCTGCTCACCTACCGCGAGCGCCGCCCGCGCGGCGCGACGCACGGGCCCGACCGGGGCTGGCGCTGCGCCGTCGCCGAGAGCACCGACGGCATCGCCTTCCGCGACCTGTGGTCCGTCCGGCGCGACGAACTGGACTCCCCCTCGATGGAACGCCTCGCCCTGCTGCGCCGCGACGGCGGCTACCTGCTCCACCTCAGCCACGTCGACCCGGCCGACAACCGCTGGCGCGTCGACGCCCTGCGCGCCGACGCCCCCGAGTCCTTCGACCTCGCCACCCGCACCCCCGTCCTCACCGCCGCGACCACCGGCACCGAGGGCGTCAAGGACCCGTACCTGCTCGAAACCGACGCCGGCGTCCACCTGTTCGCCACCGTCTCCCGCGCCCGGCCGTTCACCCCCGAGGAGCAGGACCGCGCCCACGCCGACGCCGACATCCACACCACCGGCCTCACCGTCCAGCCCACCGCGCTCGCGGTGTCCCCGGACGGGCTGCGCTTCACCGCCCCGCCGGGCCGCGCCGCCGAGGCCCTGGACGTCGGCCCGGCCGGCGCCTGGGACGGCTACGAGTCCCGGATCACCACCGTCCTGCCCGACGGCCGGGGCGGCTGGCTCGCGCTCTACGACGGCTCGGCGGACGCCGCCGGCAACTACGAGGAGCGCTGCGGCCTGGCCGCCTCCACCGACCTGCGCGGCTGGCACCGCCTCACCCCGGACGGCCCCTGGCTGGACATCCGGTACGCCGACCTCGTCCCGGCCCGCGGCCGCTGGTACCTCTACTACGAGCAGAGCCGGCCGGACGGCGCCCACGAGCTGCGGGTCGCCGTCCTGGACGAGTTCGCCGGAGTCCGCCCCGACGGCACCCCGGCGGCGCCGCACCATGCCTGAGGCCCTGAGCCTGAGCCT